>JAGBLA010000139.1 GCA_017635675.1 Ruminiclostridium sp. | reverse complement strand
GGAATCGGGCGAGCGTCCGCAGGATTTCTACAAAAAGGTCACGTCGGTAAATGTCACCTATGTCACCACTACCGGCGAGGTCGGGGAAATGGATATTTCTCCGGAGGAATACAGACTTTTCACGGATAAGACGTATGCGGATAAGAATGTCGATGCTTATGAAGCTGCAAAGGCGGCTCTTGAAGAGCGTAAACACGAAAACCACATAGAACCGCTGGCTACGGAAATGTACTCGGTTTCGCAGACGGTGAACCGGAAATATCAGATAGAAGCGTTATGTGCGGACGGACAGGTCGCAACAGTCAAATCCGGTATAGCAAGCATATCCGAAGCAAAAAAGGCTTTGATGGAGATATTCAGCGAGCGCAAAGGCAAGGCGCGCTGTGAGTTCATTCATCCTCAGATGCTCTGGGATAAAAGCCGCCCTATTCAGTGGGACGCTCCCGAACACGCGCCGGAAGTCCGGTATATGATAAAGCAGACAAAAGGCGCAAAACCGGTACATACTCACTATTTGCAGCGGCTTGTCAAAGATGCGGCAGGTGCATATCAGAATGATAAGGTAGTTTTGCGCGGCAGCTTCGGGGAGTGCAATGCGGCACTTGCGGAGTTGCTAAAAAATCCGCCTGCTGAAGATCAGCGTAAAAGCGTTACATTCGAGATATATCAGCTCCGTGACGATCTTCCCGAAAGACGTGATATATCCTTCGAGCCGTATGCAAACCTTGAACAGCGTGGTATCACACCTGAGATCGGAATGTATCAGAAGATGTATGTGGCAAGCAGTGATATTCTTCCCGCACACGGCGCAGGCATGGGACAGTTCCTTGAAGCGGTATATCAGAAGTTCAACATAGAGCGTCCCGAAGATTTCAAGGGGCATTCCCTTAGCATAAGTGATGTTGTGGTAGTTGGCGGTGACGCTTACTATGTGGACAGGGCAGGTTTCAAGCCGCTTCAGCAGTTTATGACCGGCGGCAGGGATATGCAGCGCGGTCAGATCACGGAACAGCGCAAGCAGGACGAACGCAGGGAAGAACCGCAACAGGACAAGTCCGATGTTCCCGAAAAGACTGCGGAACACCGGAAGAAAAAATCAAGATAAGGAGGAATGCGTAATGAACAGCATTTTAACAGTAGAGGAAAGAATACTTTTGCAGTCGTTGGGCTGCAAGAGCAGAATGGAAGCGTTGACCGTTCTCAGCGATATGGTTGGGCGCGTCCCGGTAAGCTCGCCTATTTTCAGCACTATTGCCGGACTTATCATCAAGCTCAAAGACGCAAGCTTCGATTTCGCGTATGAGATGCGGTCGGACAGCGGATTCGCTGATGATGAAGCGGAGATGTTATAACGGAAATTACCGTCACGGCGGCAGGTGTTCGCACTTGCCGCCGAAAAATTAAAAAGCCGACAAAAAGCGGAACCGCTCACATCGACTTTCGCAAAATAGTTCATTTTATGATACAATATCAACTGCATTTATTATACCAAATTGTGCGCGGATTTTCAATATCCGATTCGTAGAAAAACGGCGATATAATTTGTCGGAAATAACAAAGGAGAAGTTTGAATGAAAAACATTTACAGAAGAAAGGACGGGCGATATGAAGCCCGTGTGCCGCTCGGTAAGGACGAGAGTGGGAAACGCCGCTACCGTTCGTTCTATGGCAGTTCAGCCGAAGAAGCCGAATGCAAAATGCTTGCGGCAAGAGAGTCGGTCGCTGCTTCTGCCGGCTTAACGGAAATGACCGTCAGGGAGCTGACTTTTGAGTACATAACCGCGATCAGACCGCGATTGAAGGATTCGAGCGAAGCAAACTACCGTATGAAAGCGGAAAAGCACATCATTCCCGCGTTCGGGGAGTTGAAATGCTG
>JAGBLA010000138.1 GCA_017635675.1 Ruminiclostridium sp. | reverse complement strand
TCCACTTTATGCCGCTTTGTATGCGCGCGTCCTGCGCGCTTTTGGCGGCAATACCACGGCTTCCTGCCGTGACCGTCTACTGCGTCAAACCTCCTAACCGGGCGCCAGCCCGGCTTCGTCGGCTTTCCTTGTATCCGACGCGGCTATCTCATTTTCTCTTTTCAAAGCGGTTTTTAGAGGTACCCTTTATTTTGAAACAGCGGTAAAAAATTTGATAGACAGTTGAAATTATAAGAGAGATATGATATAATAATACAGGTCTTTCGACTTTCCAAACCAACAGCGTCCGCTCACTATGAAAGGGGTACAGCCATGACTATCAACGAAAAAAACGGAAAGCTTATCATCTTCCTCGAAGGCAGGATAGACACCAACAACGCCGCACAGACCGAAAATGAGATCTTCGGCGCTGTGGAGGGTAAGACAGGGGACATCATAATCGACGCGGAGAAGCTCGAATACATATCGAGCGCAGGACTGCGCGTACTGATGAAGCTCCGCAAGAGCATAAAAAAGCCTCTGCCGGTCATCAATGTCTCACGCGATGTGTATGATATATTCGATACAACAGGCTTTACAGAGCTGCTCGATGTGAAAAAGGCTCTGCGCCGGATAAGCGTTGACGGCTGTGAAATGATAGGCTCAGGCGGCTATGGAAAAGTATATCGCACCGACCCGGAAACTATCGTCAAGATCTATAATCCCGGGATAAGCCTTGAATTTGTCGAGCAGGAACGGGCAACATCGCAGAAGGCATTCATTATGGGCGTTCCCACGGCGATATCCTATGATGTTGTGAAGTGCGGAGACAGCTACGGGGTCGTATATGAGCTGCTGAATGCGAAAACCACGGCGCAGCTCCTGAACGAAGACCCGTCAAGACTGCCGGAGCTGTTCGGCAGGAGCGCGGCACTTCTCAAAAAGCTGCACAGTATCGTCCCGGGAAAAGAATCGGGACTGCCCGACAAAAAAACAAAAATGATCGAATGGGTGGACTCGCTTGCCGGTCATATCACAGAAGAGGAATCCGGAAAGATAAAGGGATTTATCGGCAATATCCCCGACCGCGACACATTCCTGCACAGTGATTACAATGCTAAGAACATTATGCTGCAGGACGGAGAGTTCCTGCTTATCGACATAGGTGAAGCCGCTGTCGGGCACCCGGTATTTGATGTCGCGGGTCTGATGCTCGCATATATCATACTTCCCGCAAGCCGCGGCGGCACAAGGAGTGACGAGGATCTCCGCTCGCTGCTCGGCTTTGATTTCGCGCTCGCTCAAAAGGTGTGGGGCGTGATGTGCGGTGCGTATTTCGGAGTGCAGTCACCCGAGGAGATAGGTGCGATAACGCAGAAACTTATGCCGTACTGTCTGCTTCTGATGGCACAGCGCGCTCTGAGCATAATCGGAAATGACCGTGATGCAATAAAAATACGCGTTGACACTGTAATAAGACAGCGGCTGCTTCCCGCTATCGAAAACGTTCAGCCGCTTGATTTCTGATCGGAGGACAGATATTATGTTGAAACAAGCGATAGATCTTCCGGGCGTGGGAAATGCGCGGGAGCTCGGCGGGTACTCTGTCGGGGACGGGCAAATAAAAAAGGGCGTCCTGCTGCGTACCGCGGGACTGAGCGGAGCCGCGCCCGAAGCGATCGGGAAGCTTCGGAACGAGTATCATGTGCGGACTGTCATTGACTTTCGTATGACCGCAGAACTTGGTGATCTTCCCGACCCGAAGATACCTGATGCGCAGAACATACACCTGTCTGTTATTGAGATCGAGGACTATCCTGTTGATGACCCGACGCTGTTGAAAGAATATAATAAGTGCAGCGACAGAATGAGTCTGTTCGAGCTGTCGTATAACGCGGGAATGTTAGGACCCGCACAGTATGAATTCTTCCTGCTCGGCGAGCGCGGCAGGAAAGCCTATCGGGAATTCTTCCGTATCCTGCTTGAAAACGACCCTGATAAAGGTGCGGTGCTGTGGCACTGCACCGACGGAAAGGACAGGACAGGCTGTGCGGCAATGCTGCTTCTGTCCGCGCTCGGAGCAGACCGGGAAACGATCATCTCCGATTATATGCTTACCAACGAGTATAATGCCGGGCGGATAAAAGCTATGCAGCAAAAAACTGCGGCATATCGTATGCCGCAGGACAAGCTTGACGCGCTTATGTTTATGTCGGGCGCGGTAGTTGAGCACTATATGACAAACGCGATAGATGTGCTTACCGAAAAATACGGGAGTGTTGAAGGATACCTTCGCGATGAACTTAATGTCGGGAACGCGGAGCTTGAAGAACTTAGGAATAAATATCTGTGCGGAGCAAAACCATGAGCAATAGTATAAAAAAAGATCATATATATCAGATATTATTCAATATCGTGATACTGCTGTTTTTCGGCGTTTTATTCATCGTCGGAACATTTTTGGACGAGGAGATCGCAAAAGCTCTGTATTCGCCGGACAATACAGCAGCTGCCGTTATAACATCGACAGGCGTAATTCCGTATTTTATGGCGCCTTTGCTTTTCTGCGGCGCTCTTTATGAACGTTCGGTACATTCCTCACTGAGCAAGCCTGTAAAGGTGATACTCTGCGCTGTATGTGTTTTGGCCGCGCTGTTTGTGGGATTTATAGGCGGCGCTGCCATTGCCGACAGGAACTGTTTCGGAATGTTATTTCCTTCCATTAACAGGAACTATCCCGTGATATTCATTATCAGCGTGATAGTTGAATATCCTCTTTTCTTCGTAGGATATCATTTTGCGAAAAAAACGGAGGATAAGCTGCTCACTCAGAGAATAATATGGCTTATGATCATCCTGCTGGCTGCGTTTATAGCTATGCAGGCGCTTAAACATACCTTCCACCGCCCGAGATACCGGACAGCTGTTCTTGGGATCGAGGGCATCGGCTTCGTTCCGTGGTACACTCAGTTTGAGGGCTCTGCCGGATTTGCCGAGATGTATGGCATAAACGCCGACGAGTTTTTGTCGTTCCCGAGCGGTCACAGTATTCTGAGCGTTTCGGCAATGTATATACTGCCGTCTGTTGCATGGATATTCCCGAAACTGAAAAACAAGCGGTTTTTTCTGAATGTATGCGGATTTTTGTTCGGCTGCGTCATAATGGTGACAAGAATGATACTCGGCGCGCACTATCTGAGCGATGTTTCCATGGGAGCGATGATAGCCGCAGTGCTGTCTCTTGTATATACGTCCATACAGCTTCGCATATCGGCAAAGCAGGAAAGAGAGCAGATCTAAAAGAAGCTGCCATACTATATGGGCAGCTTCACAAATTAGAAGACCTTCAAATGTATTGTAACACAGTAATTTTACATCGGCATAAACAACACACGTGTCTGCGAAAGTCAGCGTTCGCTGATTTTCATTTTGACATACCCCATTTTCATGCCTGAATGACAGCTCCCCGAGGTATCATTCTGTATGCTGTCTTACTGTAAATTTCCTGTGAAGCACCGTCTGTTCCATGAACATCATTATCACGAACCATACTATCATGCCGCCGTTCATGCAGAATGTATAAAGCCCTTTTGAAAAAGCACTTTCCGGCAAAAGCATCGAAATTCCGCCTGTCAGACATATCCATGTCAGAGGTGTGAAAAAGGCATCCCGTGGTCTGAGAAATGTTCGCCCCCTTGCAATGACAAGTATCAGATCCGCCATAGCCGCAATAATGATGACATAGGAAATATAAAGCAGCGGGACCGATATCCTGCTTATATCGCCCGAAAATCGTTCAGCCTGCTCAATTCCGAAGTTTTCGCACATATACGAATAAACATACACATTGATCGTGACGACAAGATGCAGGATAAGCCAGCCGTAGGTCATAAATGTAAAAACTCTCGCCGCGCCCGCTTTATCCTTATCCGACCGCATCAGATCTCCGATATGTACACAGCCCTGCTGCATGAACAGCACGCCGATGACCGCGGTGATAAGAGTAACGATGATCTTCCATGCCGGATAACCCGCTCCGTGTCCCGCGCTTATGAAGTAAAACACATCGCCGTTCACCTTTGCAGGATCCACAAAACCCAGAAGCCAGTCGCCTATCCCGAAAAGCACACAGCCGATGATACCCGACACAGAATATTTCTTTTCCATTTCAGTCTTTTCCTCTCTGTACCGACAGCCGACCGCGCTTTTAAGCGCGGAACGGTGCGAGAGGAAGCCCCTCGGAGCTGTATATCGGTATCTTGTCGGTGTAATTCGTCCAGAGATATCGCACGTGTTCGGGCTCGGGAACATCGGGACTTGACACGGTGATGACATTTCCCCCGACCTCGAAATCCGCCGGGCGGTAAACCTCATCGGCTCCGGCTATCTCAAAGCCCGACTTCTCACCGCGTATCTCAAGCGCCGACTGCCCTGTGGTGAATACCTTTATGCTGCCGCCCTCGCGTATCATACCCGCAAACAGCGGCGCATCGCTGCCGGGCGAAGGTTCGTGATACACGACCTTCATTGCCTGTCTGAACAGACGGTCGCCAACGGGCTCCTTGTCATGTGGGTGTATCTCGTTGAACTCGCCGCAGTCGATAGCCACAGCAAGCCCGGTGTTCTTCACCGTGCGGTAAACCTTCTCCTGCGCCTCGCGGATAATGCACCAGTTCTTCCTGTCTTCGTCACCGCTGTAACGGTGCATGGGGAGCTGCACGATAAGGAACGGCAGCTCGTTGTCTCCCCAGTCGGTGCGCCAGAGGTCTATAAGCCCCCGCAGCAGCTTGTAATAGTTCTGCGGGTTGTCGTCGTCGCTCTCGCCCTGGTAGTACATAAATCCCGCCAGAGTATAAGGGCATACCACCTTTATCATGCTCTTGTACAGCGCCGTGGGACTGAACGGGTTAAGCGGCAGCGGAGGTCCTGGATACTTGCACTCGCCGCAGACTTTAAGGCACTCGTCCCAGCTCGGGTCGGGGGTATTTGCGTAATACTCCACATTGCGCTTGTACCATGCGTCATTGTACTCCTGGTATTCGCGGTACTCGCGGGTCATTTCCTCCTCGGTCTTGCCCTCCATGGCGGCGAGGTACTTGTCGTAGTCGAAACGCATATCCTTGTCTTTTTCAAGGCTCTCATCGCTCATCCAGTGGCTTGCTTTCGTGCCGCCCCAGTTGCAGCCGATTATTCCCACGGTGCAGCCAAGCTTTTCGGACAGTTTCTTACCGAAGATGTACCCGACTGCCGACCAGCACTTCGCCTTTTCACTGTCGAAAAGCTGCCAGCCGTTGTTGGTCACGGTCTTTTCGTAGTCCGCCTCACCGCGCACTATCTTCTGTGTGTAGTAGAAACGCACCTTCACTCCCGCGTCGTTTTCAAGGTGCTCCTTGCCTGTGGTGCAGTTCTGAAGCTCGTATTCCATATTTGACTGACCTCCCGCGAGCCACACTTCTCCCACTGCGACATCGGTGAAAGTCCTTGAAAATCCCTCCGCGGTCACGGTCATTTCCAGTCCCTCGGCTGCGGGGAGCGCGGGGAGCTTTACCTGCCATTTCCCGTCATGTACGCGGGAAAACGCGGTATTATCCCCGAGAGTGACGGTGACCTTCTCGCCGTCGGTATCGCCGGTGCCGAAAACGCTGATAGCCTTGAAACGCTGCAAAACCATACTGCTGCTGAACATTGGTGAGATTTTTATCATGATGCTGTCCTTTCTTACGGAGTTATCGTACAGCACAATTATATCACAAATTATCCCGGTTGTCACTACCTTTGACAAAAAAACAAGCCCCGCGGCTTAATCGTGGGGCTTGCGAAGCTTTGTGATAAACACACCGGAATTACTTCATGTTGTACTTCTTCTTGAACTTATCAACGCGTCCGCCCGCGTCAACGAGCTTCTGCTTACCGGTGAAGAAAGGGTGGCACTTGGAGCATATTTCTACCTTGATGTCCTTTTTAGTGGAACGTGTTTCAAAAGTAGCTCCGCACGCGCACTTTATCGTTGTAGCTTCATAGTTCGGATGAATTCCTTCTTTCATGCCGTCACCGCCTTTTCCTTTTAAGAATACATCAATGGGGAGCAACCCAATGACCGCTGTCGAGATAATATTATATCATGTCCGACGCTGTTTGTCAATAGCTTTTCGGAAATTTCCGCGCTTACTGCGAAAGCAGCTCGGTGAACACATTACCGTTGAATGTGCCGTGGTGGTCCTTGACGGGCGGGTTCTTGGTGAAATCCACTTCATATTCGTACAGTTTGCCCGACTTTCCGGTGGTAAGGCTCGTAACGATTATCGAGTAGGTGTGGACATCGGTGCCGCTTACTTCCCACTCTATCTTGCGGGTAAGGCTGAGCTCCTTTATCTCCGTCTTTTCGGGGATAAGCGTGCCGTCGCAGTAGTATTTCAGCTCAAATTCGCCCTCGGTCTTGTTGTTTATGGTAAGCGTGATAGTCGCGGAGCGTGACGCTGAGGCATTCTCTCCCGCTATGGTTATCTCCACGCGGGTGTTGGGCTCCACAACTGTGTCGGGGTCAATGCCCTGTGAGATAACGGTTCCTGCCTCTTCCGAAGAGGTATCGTCATAAACTATGGAGAACATGATGTTGTTGTCCGTTGCGAGCTTTGTCGCTTCCTCAATGCTCATGCCGACGAAATCGGGCATGTGTATCTCCTGCACCGCAGAACCGAGGCTCACATAGCATATCACCGTCGAGCCCTTATCGACCATTGTGCGCGCGGAAGGGATAGTGCTGATAACGCAGTTTCGAGTCACTGTCTCGCTGTCGTCATAAACCATTTCGGGTACAAGTCCCTGCTTTTCGATAAGAGTCTTCACATCGTCATAGTTCCTGCCGACGTAGTCATCGACCTCAACCTGCTTTCCGCCAAGGCTTATCTCGACTGTTATCTCGTCGGTCTTTCTTATCTTTGTGCCTGGAGCGGGCGACTGAGAGATGAACTCATCCTCCTCCGCCTTGTCGTCATACTTCTCGTCAAAGGTGATGTTTAGCTTCGGGTATTTCATCTCTATCTGTATGCGGGTAAGCCCGGAGAAATCCGGCACCTCCACGCTGTCGGGGTCGGCTGTCGTGGCAGCAGCAGCGGTTTGTGAGGGCTTATTGCCGCCGTCGCACGCCGAAACACACAGAATCATCAATAAAGCGGCAAGAACCGCAAATACTTTTTTCATGGTCGTATCATTGTCCTTTCGCCAAAATCGTACACCTTATAATATATCATATCTTCACCGTTTTGTCAATCGGCATATATTGACCGTTTTCAAAACTATGTGTCGATATATTGTATTTCCAATATCAACGCACTTTATACGTCCCGCGGTGACTGTATGCAAAAGAAAAGCACCCGCGAGGGGTGCCTTATCATATATTATCGCCCCGTCGAGCCTGCGCGCGCGGAAATGAACTCCCATAGCTCGCCGCCGCTCACATCTGCCTGTCCGTCCGGCAGCAGGAATGCCCTGTTCTTGTCGGCATACAGGTAAATGCAGCGCTTTCTGCGGTACGCGGTCAGGTTCGCCCATTCAAGAGTGAGCGTCTCGTTCTCCCGACGCTCACCCTTCACCGTCACACATTCCTCACCGAGGGTCACGGTATATACCTTTTTATCGGCTGACAGACGGTTTTTCTTTGCCTGCGCGCTGACCTGGCTCAGAAATGACAGTACATACACCGCGGGCAGTCCGTACCCGACAGCAAGAAGCACGCCCGCGATGACCCAAGGCTGCTCCTGTACGAAAAGCAGCGCCGCGACAGCGAACACTGTCATAGCCGCGCAGAATATTGTCGGTCTTACCCAGTGCTTTTTCAGCACAAAGGTGTCGAACACCGCGAAATCACGGAATGTCCTTTTGTCGGGTCTTACCTCAACGGTGATAGTTTTTACGGAACTCATACTATTACAGCGAGCCCGTAAGCTCCGGCAGCCACAGACTTATCTGCGGCACAAAGGATATGAGCAGCAGCGCCGCTATCATGCACAGGTAGAACGGCAAAGTCGCCTTGACCACCTTTTCCATGGGGCGCTTCGCCACCGCCGAGCCGATGTACAGCACCGTGCCGACAGGCGGAGTGAGAAGTCCGATACCGCAGTTGAGTATCATCATGATGCCGAACTGTATCGGGTGCAGCCCCACACTTGTTGCTACGGGCAGCAGTATCGGTGTTGCTATCAGTATTATCGGAGCCATGTCCATTATCATTCCGAGGACAAGCAGTATAAGGTTAAGAAGCAGTATAACTATCACAGGATTGTCCGATACGCCCGTTATGAGCGCCGCCGCCTTGTCGGGTACGTGTAGAAGCGTAAGGCACGCGCCGAACGCCGAGCTTACGGCTATGAGGATCAGCACGATGGAAAGCGTGTCGATGCACTTTTCAAGGCTCTGCCATACGCCCTTCCAGTTAAGTCCCTTATATACGAATACCGAAACGAACAGAGAATAGATAACTGCGATAGCCGCGGATTCGGTAGCCGTGAATACGCCGCCGACCACGCCGATTATTACGATGAGCACCGCGAGCAGCGCCCATATCGACTTACCGAGCTGTTTCACAAAGTTCTTTATGGAGAATTTCTCGCCCTTGGGATAGTGACGGCGCACGGCAAGCACGTATGAGCCGACCATGAGCGCTATCGCAAGAAGCGCGCCGGGCAGATAACCCGCCATAAACAGCGCTCCTACGCTAAGTCCTCCCACAGCGGTCGCGTAGATGACCATGTTGTGGCTCGGAGGAACAAGAAGTCCCTCGCAGGAGGAAGTGATAGTCACCGCGGTGGAGAAATCCGCGTCATATCCCTCGTCAACCATCATAGGGATAAGTATCGAGCCGAGAGACGCGGTATCCGCTGCCGCCGAGCCGGAAATTCCGCCGAAGAAATAGGACGCAACGATGTTCACCTGCGCCAGTCCTCCGCGCATCCAGCCCACAAGGGAATTCGCGAGGGCTATCAGCTTGTCCGAAATGCCTCCCGACCCCATAAGCACGCCCATTGTTATGAAAAACGGCACTGCCATGAGCGAGAATGACCAGACTCCCTTTACCATAAGCTGCGGGAGCGACACAAGGTTCTGCCCCATTGACACAAGGCACAGGGCGGTGGATATGCCGACAGCATACGCTATCGGGAAACGCAGCAGTATCAGTATAAGAAAGCTGCCGAGCAGTATTACGGTGGATAAGGTTTCGGCATCCATTGTCATTCCTCCTCCTTTTTCTCTTCGTCTTTCTCAAAAAATGCGCCTATGCGCAGGATTACCTGTTCAAGCTCGAATATCACCATACCCGCACCTGCCGTGGGGATAGACATATACTGCCAGAACTTGCTGAGCCCGGGCAGAGAGATGTATCTTCCGAGCTCGGAGAGCGGTGACGCGCAGAGTTTTATGCCGTATATGAGCAGCACGGCTCCGAAAATGAGAACTCCGATGTCCGCGATAAGGTCTGAGACCTTAAGAACGGTCTTTGAGATGTACATATCAAACGCCGTCATGCGGATATGACCGCGCTTGCGTATCGCGAGAGCCGCCGACAGCACTGCCATATACACCATCATGGTAAGCACTATCTCCTCGCTCCAGCTCGGGTCGCTGATAAACGGGATATACCGTCCCGCGACCGCCCATACAGTTATAAGGATATCGCCTATGAGCAGCAGCTTGCAGATGAACAGTATCACCTTATACGTGACATCATACACGGGACGGAGGACTTTAAGCTTTTGCAGAACAACAGGCATTTCGGGTCCCCTCCTTACTTCATATCAAGTATCCGCTGATAAAGCTCGCGGTTGTTTTTGGTGTGGGTCTCAATGGTATCTCGGCAGGCTTCCATCCACGGGGTCTTGTCCTCCACCTCAACGATGTTCACGCCCTTTTCGCGAAGCTGGGCGAAGGTATCTTCGAGTATCTCATCGACCTTCTCGTTTGCCGCCTTTGCAGCGTACTGCGCCGCCTCCATTATCCAGCCCTGTTCCTGTTCGGTGAGCTGTTCCCAGCGGTATTCCGCCATAACTATCTGCATAGCGCCGAGGGTGTGTCCGTCGAGTATAAGATTTGGCGCAACTTCGGGGAATGCGTTGGACAGATAATTCGCGGTAGGCTGTTCCGCGCCGTCAACGACACCGCTGCTGAGCGCACTGTACAGCTCGGTAAATGCAACGGTAGTGGCGTATGCGCCGAGGTCGTTTACCATACCTGTCATTATCGGGTCGTTGGAAACGCGAAGCTTCATATTTTTGAGATCTTCTATGCCTTTTACCTCTTTTTTGAAGAAGAAGTTGCGGAAACCCTCCTGCGCATAGCACAGTCCTCGGATAGGCAGCCCTATCTCCCGTGGTTCGAGAAGAAATTCCTGGGCGAGCTCACTCTCCGCGAAGCGGTAGAAATGTTCCTCACTCTCAAAAGTGTAAGGTATGCTCAGCAGAGCCGCTTTCTCGCAGCCGTACTGTAGGAGGGCGTAGGCGGTTATTCGTGTGAAGTCGGTGATATTCCCGCCGCCCAGCATATTGTCTATCAACTGCTCCTCGCTTCCGAGAACTCCGTTTGCCTGAATGTCGATTATGAGCGTCCCGCCCGAAAGCTCCTCGGTCTTAGCCTTGAACGCCTTTGCCATTTCTCCCGGCACAGTGCCTTCGAGAGTGTTCATCTCGGCATAAGTGAGTATCTTCGGGCCGCTTCGCATACCCGCGGTAAGGCTTAGCGTCACCATTGCGCAAAGCCCTAAAAGAAGAGCGATGCCGATGACAGTAAAAATATGTTTTTTCGTACCGATCACCTCTGTTAGTAGTGTTGATTGTATTTCTGACGGGGCAGATAAATGACTTGGTTAATTATATCATTTTTTTCCGAAAATGTCAATTTTTTTGCGGCGCATAGTCCAAAAAAGACCGCCGCCTTAAAGGCTGACGGTCTTTGTGTCTTGTTTGCAGGCAGCAGGTCAGGCTTATCTGTTGATCCTGAACCTTGCGACCTGATCCTTGAGGAGCTTGGACTGACCCGAGAGCTCTTCGCAGGAAGCCGCAGTCTCCTCGGCTGTAGCGGAGTTGGTCTGAATTACCTGCGAGATCTGCTCCACTCCGGAGGTTATCTGCTTTATGGATTCGTTCTGCTCCGCGCTTGCAGACGCTATCTGTGTTATAAGCTCCGCGGTCTCGGAGGACATTGTCTTTACTTCCTTCATGGATTCCGCTGTGGAGAGTGCTATCTTGCTGCCCTTGTCCACTGCCTCGATAGAAGCGGTGATGAGCGATGTGGTGGAGCTTGCAGCCTCAGCGGACTTGCTTGCGAGGTTGCGGACTTCATCGGCAACGACCGCAAAGCCCTTGCCCGCGTCACCCGCACGCGCTGCTTCTACTGCGGCATTGAGCGCGAGGATATTTGTCTGGAACGCGATATCTTCTATTGTCTTGATGATCTTCTCGATCTCCTGCGAGGTCGTGCTTATCTCGTTCATCGCCTGGACCATGTTCTGGATCTCCTGATCCTGTTCGTTCACTCTGTCCTGGGTCTGCTTGGAGAGATCGCCCGCCTGTGCGGCATTCTGTGCCGTGGTCGCGATCTGTGATGACACCTCCGCGATAGTAGCGGAGATCTGCTGTATAGCAGATGCCTGGCGGGTGGTGCCGTCCGCGAGGGACTGTGAGCCCTCTGCCATCTGATTGGAGCCCGTGAGCACTTCATCGGAAGAAATGTTCATTCTGCTGAGGGTCTGACCGAGGTCGTCCTCTATCTTAATGATATTTCTCTCGATATCCTCGAACACGCCCGGGTATCTTACACTCGGAGTTTCGGTAAAGTCGCCGTCAGCCATTGCCGCGAGGATCCTCGACGAATCGCCGACAACATCGTTCATGCCGTGCTTTGCGCTGCGGAGCGTTTCAACGAAACGTCCTATCTCATCGTCGGCAAACTTGTATGTAACATTTGTGGTAGCAAGCTGACCTTCAAGCATTTCCTTCGCATAGTCCTCCGCGTGAGTGAGCGGGCGTGTAACGCGCTGGGTGCAGAAGATGAAGATGAACAGAGCTATGCCTATCGCACCGACAGCGCCTATAACTATTGCTATCGCGGTGACAGCTCCGAACTCGCCGTCAGCCGAACGTGCGTCCGCACCTGCCCAGTATGCGCCGACTATCTTTCCGTCATAATCGGTCATAGTCTGGTAGGAAACATAATAGTGTCTGTCAACAACGTCATGCTGACCCTCGTACTTGCCGTTCTTGTTGAGGACAGCTTCCGCAACATCTTCGTTAAGGTCTGTGCCTGTTGCGCGCTCGCCGTTGTCTCTCTTGAGAGTGGTGGCATATCTGATGTTCCAGTTCCATACCGTCGCGTCGCAGTTGGAGGTCTTCATTACCTCGTCAAGCCAGTCGGTCGCCTCCATTGTGAAACCGAGACAGAGCATGAATTCCTGACCGTCCTGATCCTTGACATACGACGCGAACATAGCGACAAGCTCTTCATCGCATCTCGCAACGCCCTTTATGGTCTTGCCGTTTGCCACGGGGGCATAATCGAAGGATTTGAGCGGATAATTATCGGTCTTGAAGGTGATCGCACCGGTCTTATCCCCGACGATCATGTAGAAATCTTCGCCCGGGAGCTGCTTCTGCAAATAACCTTTAAGGATCGCTCCATCGGCAGCAACTGCCGCGTCGCGGAAATCTCCGTCCTCCTTGAACATGGAGTACGCGTCCTCAAGGTCGTCAAGCTCGCTGTTGACCTTGTCTTCGAGAACCTGCATACCTACCACAGCACGTTCGAGCATGATGCTGTCATTGTACTGGCGGAAAGCGATAATGGTCACTGTAAGCAGTATCGCTATCGTCAGCGCGATACATATAGTGGTGATGAATACGATCTGCGTTCCGAGTTTTTTGAACATAGTCTTGTCCTCCGTTCGTATAATTGGTCTTAACTATTTAACTATTAAATAAGAGGCGCACTGCTCCTCCTGATAGCCTTGTTAACGTGCAAAACAAAATTGAAGGATATTGAGCAATTTTAAGTTTTGAGGCCAAAAAAACAAACGGTCGTCCGTACTTATGTGCCATAAGGAACCCGGAAAGCTAACAAGAAAACTGAAACGGCGGCCGTATGTGCATGAAATATTACTATCATACAAATTAAATTATAACATCATTCGACAATTATGTCTATTCTCAATTCAGATAAAAGGTATTATCATTTTTGATAATATTTTCGGATTTCCTGTTGAAAATCAGCAGAAAATGTATTATAATACTAATAAAAAAGTATGTGCGAGGTATCCTACATGAATATCACAAATTTAAAATATGCAGTCGAGATCGCAAAAGCAGGCAGCATGAGCAAAGCAGCCGAACGGCTCATGATAGCTCCGCCCAACCTTACCCGCGCGATAAACGAGCTTGAGGCAAGTCTTGACCTCAGGATATTCGAGCGTTCCACGAAAGGCGTGAAACTCACCCCCGAGGGCGAGGAGCTTATCCGCCGTTCCGCAAATGTGCTCTACCAGATAAACGAGATACAGCAGATACATCGGAATTACAGCCGGGCAATGAAACGTTTCGCCGCGTCTGTACCGAGGGCATCATATATCTGTGAAGCGTTCCGCGAGCTGACATTATCCACAGACGATCTGCCCCACGAATTTATCTACAGGGAAACGAACTCTATCCAGACGCTTGAAAGCGTGATCGACTGCACGAGCGACATCGGTATTATCCGTTCTGAGAAGACCTATGAACGCTTCTTCGACGAGTACATAAACAATAAGCGGCTTTCAGGCAAGATCATCTCCGAATACAGGTACGTTATAGTCGCAAGCCCGGAGAGCCCCCTCGCAAAGCTTGAAAAGGTGACCGAAACGGATCTTATGCAACTCACCGAGATAGCGTTCTCAGATCATTCCGTCCCGTATATACCGTCAGACGCGGTAATAAAGACAGAAACGGCATCGAAGATAAAACGTCATATATATGTAACGGACGTAATGAACGCATATCTTGTAATAATGTCCAATCCCAAAACATTCGTACTGCTCCCGCCTATGGCGGAGGATACGGTCAGAAAAGCAGGCATAATACAGCTGAAATACGCCGACAGTGCCGCTGTAAATAAGGATATCCTCGTTTGGAGAAAGGGCTATGAATTTACCGATATGGACAGGAAATTCATCGACGCCGTATATAAAAAAGCGGAGGAATGCGGAATAATAACGGCGGGCTCTTTATAGAGCCCGCCGTTATTATATGTACCTTAATTACTGTATATATACTATTCGTGTCCTGCGGAAAGTATCGGCTATATTCGTAACTCCCGACCAGATAAGTCCTCCCCCGAAGATATATTCCGATATGTCCGCGGAGCGCAGCGCTATCCCCGACACTCCCGCGGCACCGGCTATAACGATATTAAAAAGACCTGACGCAAATTTCATCTTCCATTCCGGCGCGTCAAGCTTCTTCGCTTCAAGCCCCCTGAGAATATCAATAACGCCGGCAGCGGCATACACTCCGACAAGGTATATTATCAGATACATAGGACTGAAGCTCGTCATGGAAACGGTGACCATAGCAAGATCCAGCAGTATGACGCTCTTGTACAGTATCGCCCTTCCGCCCACCATGAGCCGCGCCATGGTGAAATAGTATATCATCATTCTTGCGCCGTATATCAGCAGATATATGCCAAGCCCCGCCAGAAGCAGCATATACTTGATATCGGGAAGTATGATGAACAGCGCTCCTGCCGCTATCAGCAATATGCCGGATACTATTTTTCTTATACGCTGTAACCAGTTCATTTACTGCCGCCCCTTTCAGCGGGGAACGCCCCGCCGCGGATCCGCCGATAGTTACATCTGTGGGCGGATTTTGTGTCGTATCACACAAGTCTTGTAAAAATCTAAAGCGTTCGGTTCAGACAGCCCGCGACGGCGGGCAGCGAAACCGCCTATGGTTATCCGTAGGCGGGTTATTTTTCGCCCGTATCACACAAGTCTTGCAAAAATCTAAAGCGTTCGGTTCAGACAGCCCGCGACGGCGGGCAGCGAAACCGCCTATTGTTATCCGTAAGCGGGTTATTTTTCGCCCGTATCACACAAGTCTTGCAAAAATCTAAAGCGTTCGGTTCAGACAATTCCGTTCTTTTTGACGGAAACTCCGGCAAGCCTGCTGCCGGACTTGCAGATATGGTATGTCACCATGCTCTTCTGCGCGACGGCGGCGGTTATGAACCTGCCGAGGAACGTCCCGTCCTTGTCATCGGCTTCCATGTATTCCGACTGATACTTTCCGAGGTCGAAATCCTCGATGTCTCTTCCCGAGAGCTCCTTACAGAGCTTCTCCCAGTCTCCGCACGCGTCGGTCTGCCTTTTTTCAAATACGGCTTTTATTTTGTCACGCCACGGCTCCACAGCCGCAGTGTCATAGGTGTTCTTCTCAAAAGAAGTCTCGTCCCCGCGCAGGTATTTCAGCGCATATATCATCTGACAGAGCGCGCTCATGTAATCCGAGGGGTTGTCCTTCACGATCTCCTCATAATCGCCCCACGCGGGCAGGTATTTGTACCGCGCATAGCTGTAATCCGGAAGATGACCTGCTCTTCCGTGTCCGAGATTCATCACCGATGTCTCGCTGTTCTGGCGGAGACTGTTGACATAGACCCCGTTTTCGGGATCGTCAGGTGCGGACGGATCGTGAATGAATTTTACCGTACGCTCGGTATAGCCGCTTTCTGCGGGGACAAGCTCATAGAAATAATGATCGGTGTTGTTTATGACGAACGAGGGAGTCCCCGCGAAGTACCTGTGCGCCCATGTGTCCGCAAGCACGTGCATAGCTATGCCGACAGCCTGGAGCGGCTTATCCTTTGCGAGCTTTACCGTCTCCGCAAGAAGGTCACTGTTCGTATCGCATATAAGCCTGTATTTGTCAAGATATATCTTCGGCGCGCCTTTTCTGACCGCATACAGGTCGTACGGCAGGAAATGGAACGACGCCCATATAC
The DNA here is from genome assembly GCA_017635675.1 of Ruminiclostridium sp. GTDB lineage: Bacteria > Bacillota > Clostridia > Oscillospirales > Ruminococcaceae > Ruminiclostridium_E. The sequence goes on along the minus strand of JAGBLA010000138.1, from coordinate 23,899 downwards.
GGGTTATGTTCCGGAACCCGTCAATGTCGGGCTTTATGTCCATAAGCTCAAGCTGGAGCTGTGTGGTCGCGGCTTCCTCGGGAGCTTTTATTTTTCTCAGCAGCGTTGCCGAGCAGTAATCAACAAACTGTGCGCTGTAACATATCTCCATGCACTCATCATGCGAATATCCCGCAAGATGAGCCGCAAAGTATGTAGCGTAATAGTGAAAATCCTTCTGCATTATCCGTTACCTGCATTCCCGCGTTCATACTTTCTCAGCATTACCGCCGAACAGCACATCTCCACAAGTGTAACGGCAGCGGTGGTGTCAACGATCATTGATACTATAAGGCTCAATACATTTTCTGTTTCAACGGTGACGATCCCCGCGATAGCAAGTATGCAGTATATAACGCTGAATACGTGTACCAGCGCAAGGAATATGATGACCGCTATATAGAACGGCTTTTTCTTCTTTCCGAGTCCCGCTTCACGCGCTTTCTTCCCCACGTACAGATATACGCTCAGAAATGCGGCTGTAAACACAAGTGTAAATATGACCCCGATTATCACTATCGAATCCCCGCAGCTCGCCTCTGCCATCTCGGGCGTAATAAGAATCCAGGGTGTGTTTATGATCATAAGTATAGTTCTGAGCGCGTTCCAGAGCCCGAGCGCTATCACACCGGAGCCCATGATATAAAGCAGATTGCGGTATTTTCTTATTTTCCTTGCGGTCTCCTTTTCCTCAGCTATGACCGGCACCTCCCTTTTTCAATATGCTTTTCCCGCACCGCTTACAGATGCGTTTCCCCTCACCGTCCAAAACAGGGACAGGAGGGGATGAGCTGTCGTTCCGCTATCCGCCGATAGGGACATATATCGTATTTCTTTCAGCTTTCAAGCATTTTCTTGCCTTTGTTAAGGTAAACAAGATAAACAATGTAGCCGGCAAAGGAAACGATAGCTGCTATAACTCCTAAAATCCCGCTTGTGTATGTCGCTATCGAGGAAAGCAGGAGCTGAATGACCTCGATTATGAGTATCGTTGTACCCATGGATACGACGTCCTGTCTGCCGAGCTCCTTCGCAAGCCGGCTTATGCCCATTACCGTGTTTACATAAACAAAGATCGACGCAACGTTCAGCAATGTTTTAAGCAGGTTTGCAAAAAAATCTGCACCGGGTATGACACCGATTATGCCGGATACTATGCTTGCGATAAGTATTACTATCGCCATGATAAAAGCAGACCTGAAATACCGTGGCTCGTCATTTGAAGCCTTTTTAAGACCCACAAGCGTGAATATCTCGGAGATAATACCAAGCACAAGAATAGCAAATGAGCAGATCACCAATCCCAAGCCGGAAGCTGCCGCGCCTACAATACCCGCCTCCGAGCCTTCCGCAGCTACCGTGGCACCCGCAAGCGCAGATAGACCGAGTATCGCGCCTATGATCGCAAGTCCCGCACTGATGATCTTGAGGGCTTCTGCCGCAACGAGCTTCTTCATGCCCTCATAAGCATTCGGAAATTTCATATTTCCCGCCTTTCCGCGAAAGTTTCCCGCTGTCTGAGCAGCTCTGAACTTCCGGCTTTTTTATTATTATAAACCATATTTAATATGGTAAATAACCTGTGATAGCTTTTTGCTCCAAAAATATCGGCATGAAACCGAACTTCGGCCGACGATGAAGTTTTTATTACAGTTCACACAAAGTGTTATTATCAAATTGTGGCCGGAAACACTGAACGCTGACCTCAACGAATAAAAAAAGTAAATAACGGAAAACTCTGACCTTGAACATGAACGGGTCAAAGTCCAAAAAGGGGGAGTGAGAACTGTAAACGGAAAAAATAATTCAGATATCTATTTCAAACTCCACCGTACTGTTTACCAGATCAAGCGCCGTCTGCGCCCTGGCAAGAGTATCGGCAAGCTCGGTATAGCGCTTTCCCGCTTCCTCTATGTCGTAATTTGCGTACTTATAGTCAATGATCGAGCCGCCGCCAGAATAGCCGGAGCTTACACGGGTTTTCGGCATTGCGTCACGCATTCCTGAAAGGATCTGGCACTGTCTGTTGAGCTGCGGAAGATATACGAGCATCTCGTCTATCGTGATGTTGAAATCCGGGACGAGCGTTGTCGTGTTGAATACGTTGACCGCGTGCTTCACTTTGCGTATCTTCCGCTCGACCTCAGCCTGCGCTTCGCGCATTTCCCCGAAGCTGTACGCAGGACGCACCGATCCGATATCCTCCTGTATCGCAGCAACAAAGCTGCTTGAGTTCTGCTCGCGAAGCTGAAGTGTGCTAAGCTCGTCATTGAGCTGGCGAAGTATCTTTGCCGCCTTTGCCGATGTAACTAACATAAGCTGCCTCCCTGTATGATAAGATCAGAATGTTTCACATGATATTTTATCACAAAATCTGCATTTTGTAAAGGGCTGTTTCGCAAAGGCGGCATAAGGTTTACGTTTCCGCGCGGTTACGCGATTTTCGAGGTCAAAACTGTTGACAAATCGGGGCAAAAGTGCTATAATTTTACAGTCATTCAAAAAATAAGAAAAGAACCGAAAGTAAAGGAAGTAAGAAAGTGAAAAGAGACGATCTCAGAAACATCGCTATAATCGCGCACGTTGACCACGGCAAGACCACTCTCGTTGACGAGATGCTCAAACAGAGCGGCGTTTACCGCGAAAACCAGACGGTAGTTGACCGCGTAATGGACAGCAACGCTCTCGAACGCGAGCGCGGCATAACCATTCTCGCCAAGAACACCTCGGTAACATACAACGGCGTGAAGATAAACATAGTTGACACTCCCGGTCACGCGGACTTCTCAGGCGAGGTGGAGCGCATACTGAAAATGGTGAACGGCGTGCTGCTGCTCGTCGATAGCTTTGAAGGCACCATGCCCCAGACCCGTTTCGTGCTCCAGAAGGCATTGGAGCTCGGACACAAGGTAATAGTCGTAGTCAACAAGACCGACCGCCCCGACGCGAGACCAAAGGAAGTCGTAGATGAAGTCCTCGAGCTCCTGCTCGACCTGGACGCGGACGACGAACAGCTCGAAAGCCCCGTTATCTACTGCTCCGGCAGGAACGGCACAGCTTCCCTCGACCCCGATGTACAGGGCGAGAACTTCATACCGCTGTTCGACATGATACTTGAGCATATCCCCGCCCCCGAGGGCGACCCCGACGGCGAGCTCCAGCTCCTCGTATCGTCCATTGATTACAGCGAGTACGTGGGGCGTATCGCTATCGGACGCATTGAGCGCGGCGTTATAAAGCAGAACCAGGAAGTCACCGTCTGCGACTACCACGGCGCGGTGCAGCCCTTTAAGGGCAAGGTGGTGAGCCTGTACGAATTTGACGGGCTCGGGAAAACTCCCGTGCAGGAGGCTTCCGTCGGTGACATCGTGTGCTTCTCGGGTATCGAGAACATCACTATCGGTCAGACGGTCTGCTCCTCCGCCGCAGTGGAGCCGCTGCCGTTCGTGAAGATAAGCGAGCCCACGGTGGAAATGACGTTTGCCGTCAACGACAGCCCCTTCGCAGGCAGAGAGGGTAAATTCGTGACCTCCCGCCAGATACGCGAACGCCTTGAACGCGAGCTGCTCAAGGACGTGTCGCTCCGTGTAAAGGAAAGTGATGTGCGCGACGCGTATGATGTTGCAGGACGCGGTGAGATGCACCTTTCGATACTGATAGAGACAATGCGCCGCGAGGGCTACGAGCTTTCGGTCAGCACTCCCCGCGTGCTGTACAAGGAGATAGACGGCGTTAAGTGCGAGCCTATGGAAAAGCTGGTCATCGACGTTCCCGACGAATGCGTGGGCGCGGTCATGGAGAAAATGGGCGTGCGCAAGGCGGAGCTGCTGGAAATGCACCCGGTAGGCTCCCGCACAAGGCTCGAATTCAAGATACCCTCACGCGGACTGTTCGGCTACCGCAGCGAGTTCCTAACCGACACCAAGGGCGAGGGCGTGCTGAACACGCTGTTCCTCGGATATGAGCCGTACATGGGCGATATCCCCGTGCGCACCACAGGCTCGCTGGTGGCATTTGAGACCGGTCCCGCAAGCGCCTACGGAATATGGAACGTCCAGGACCGCGGCGCGATGTTCATCGACCCCGGCGTTGACGTTTACGAGGGAATGATAGTCGGAGTTTCCCCGAAACTCGGCGATATAACGGTGAACGTCTGCAAGAAGAAACACCTCACCAACACCCGCGCAAGCGGCAGCGACGAAGCGCTCCGCCTTGTACCGCCCAAGCACATGAGCCTTGAGGAGAGCCTTGAATTCATCTCCGATGACGAGCTTGTGGAGGTAACTCCGAAGTCAATAAGACTGCGCAAGCGCATTTTGGACCATGACCTTCGCATGAAGGACGAGGCTAAGCGCCGCAAGGCATAATACCCGACAAACAAAAAGGAGATATGTCCTCTCCCCTGCCGTGAACGGCGCGGGCGGACATATCTCCGTTTTTTTGTTTTGCTTACTTTTTCTTTGTTCTCATTGATGCCGCAATACCCGCGAGAGAAACTGCCATGAAGATGAACATGGGTTCCTGTACGCCCGTTGCGGGGTTCTCCGAGGTCTCCGCAGCCGCATCGCTGTCGGTGGAGAGCGCCGTAAGTCCGTAATACTCGCCGAAGGAGTTGGTCATGTACCTTATCTTCTGATATGTCTCCAGCGGCTTGGTGCCGTAGCTGAACACGACGTCGCTGCTGATTATTCTTCCGGTGTCAAGCTCTCTGGCGAGGTTTCTTGCCATGCTCGCGTCAATGTCTGCCTCAACGAACTTGACCTTTATGTTGTAGCCCGCTTCCTCAAACGGATCGATGTACTTGCGCATCATCTTGTCAAAGTCGTCGCCTATGATCGGGATAACAACATTGACGCCCTTCATGCTGCCTTCGGTGAATTCCTTAATGATCGACGCGTTTATGTTGGAGCTCTCCTTATGAACAGCGTCCGCCGCGCAGCCGTGGGACTCAATGAACTCGGGGAGCAGGGTCTTGACCACATCGGAGTCGAGAATGAACGCTTTCATAGCCTCGCTGTCAGGGTCGCTCACAAGCGTGGATTTGCCTGCCGCGGGAAGTCCTATAACAAGCTCTGCCAGATAGCCTCTTTCCAGCTCACCGTCATAAACGTAATTGTGCTTTCCTGTAGCCTCGTCGATCGACGCTGTTCTCGCGGAGCCTGTTGAGAGGAACTGTCTCTTGACATCTTCTCTGAGCTGTTCTCTTTCGGGAGTATCTATTTCCGCTGTTATGCCGTAAATGCCGATATAGTAAGCGGAAAGCGCGTCTATGCCCTTAACTGTATCTGTGTTCCTGAGTTCCTCGGCAGGCGGGTAGTCCCCTGCCTTTATGCGGTCATAAAGCTCTCTTGCCTCATCTGTCCGTATGATAAGATCCTCGGGCGAGGGCTCCCATGTGACAGGCACAACGCCCTCGGGAAGCGCGTTGGTGCCTGCTGCGGTGGTGACGACTATTCTTCCCTGACCGTATGGGTCGCTGTATTCATCGGGAATAACTCCGCCAAGCTCTTCCTTTATATACTTGATAAGTATTTCGGTATCGGGCATTACGTCATTTTTTACTATCTTGCACTTGCCGCCGATGAAATACTTCTTGACAGCGTTCTTGAAAAGGTAATCTACGCCGCCTACGAGATATTTTCTGTCAAGGTCGAGAGGTTCGCCGTTCACCATGACATTTCTTACTCTGTACTCTCCGTTGACTCCGATATACTCACCGTAGCTGTTCAGCTCAACGGAGCTTTCCACATCCTCGGCTATCATATAGGTCGCGCCCGATACATGAATGAACGAGCCGCTCTCCTCGGGGTAAGCGTTTACTCCCTTTTCAAGCAGGTCGAGGAACTGCTGACCCGTGATCTCTGCCACAACGGTCGAGTTTGAGTTGGGCATTACCTTTATAAGGCTGCTGTAGGTCATTTCCCCGGAAGGAATGGATGATCTCAGACCGCCGCCGTTTGCAACGCCTATCTCGGCGCCGAGGACATTTCTGAACGCGTCGGCGCAAAGGTCGCCGAGGTTTGTCTCGCCGCTCCTTACTCTGCGGCTGCCTGTGACAGGGTCGCTGTCCGCAAGCTCAAAATCGGTGTGCCCGATGATCTGGTCGAGTGTGCTGCCGAGCTCATCGTATATGCTCACAAGCTTTAAGTTGACTTCCTCGTCAACGAATCTGCCATCTCTGCCGTCGGGCTCTGTCCAGCTGTCCTCGGCAAGCCCCATATCCTCTGTGGGGGCGGGAACGCTGTCAACAAGTCCGGTGGTTATCTTGCCGTCAGAGGTGATAACGAGCTTTCCGATATTGGCAAGCTTTGTGCCTGTCTGTGTGATGACGGTGTCCTTTCCGTCCTTGGAAGCCACCTTCATGCCCGAAGTAGTTTCATGGGAGTGTCCGTCGATGATGACATCTACGCCTGTAAGCTCCGCAGCGATCTCGGGAGCGCTCCAGCCTTTTGTAACGCTGCTCTCACCGAGGTGTCCGACGATAATTACATAGTCCGCGCCCTCTCCTCTCGCATTGTCAACAGCGGTCTGGAGCAGCTCATAAATATCTCCTTCCTCACCGAAGCCGTATATGAACTCGCCCTTGTCATTCTGGAAATACACCGGTGTCGAGGCGAAAAGCGTCTCGGGGGTCGTGGCTCCGACAAAGGCTATCTTCTTGTCTCCCGCCTCAATGATCTTATACGGGTCAAACAGCAGCTCACCCGTTTCCTTGCTGTAAAAATTCGCGCTTATGTAGCCGCAGTTGAGCTCCTCGGCGCGCACCATAAGCTCCTTCATGCCGTAATCGAACTCGTGGTTGCCTACTGCCGCGGCGTCATAGCCTACCGCATTCATAAGCTCGGTTATGTAAGCTCCCTTTGAGAAAGACCCTATCGGAGCGCCCTGTATAGCGTCACCCGCGTCAACGAGTATGACGTGTTCATACTGCGTCTCCATTTCTCTCTTGTAGAGCTTCAAGCCGTCATATCCGATATTGTCGTCAACGCCGCAGTGAACGTCGTTCGTGTACAGTATAACGATATCGTCGCTTTTGCCCTCTTGATCAGCCTGTGCCGTGAACACCGACGCGCTGACTGTCACTGCGCCTGCAGTGAGTGCCGCGAAAAATCTTTTTACAGATCTCATTTAGTCTTCTCCTTCTAAAAAAATACGATGTTATGACCTGTCATAACGTTCAAACACACACTATTATACTACATTTAGTATTAAAAGTCAATCCCGACCACAAATTTTGAGGTATGCACAAAAAAACGGCAGACCCGCCTAAGCAGGTCTGCCGTGTTTCGCGGAGCTTATCCGCGCTTTGCCTTATGGAAAACTTTCTTGCCCTTGCGTATGATGACCTGATCGCCGATCTCGATCATAGCCGTGGGATCCTCGATCTTAACATCATCTATAAGAAGTCCGCCGCCCTTTATGATGTCGCGCGCGTCACGCTTGGACTGCACAAGCTTCGTGAGCATCAGCAGGTCGAGCACGCCTATCTTCCCATCGGTGAGCGCATCGTCCGGAACAATAGTGGTAGGCATATTCTCGGCATCGCCCGAGCCGCCGCCGAACATATTCTTCGCAGCCTGCAGAGCCTTGTTCGCCTCGTCCTCGCCGTGTATCATCTTGGTGAGCTCGAACGCGAGGAGCTCCTTTGCCTTGTTGTACTCCGCGCCCTCCATGTGCTGCTCCATGTCCTCGATCTCCTCTATCGGTACGAATGTAAGGAGCTTGAGGCACTTGATAACGTCAGCGTCCGCAACGTTGCGCCAGTACTGGAAGAACTCGTAGGGGCTGGTCTTTTCGGGGTCGAGCCATACCGCGCCCTTCTCGGTCTTGCCCATTTTCTTGCCCTCGGAGTTGAGCAGCAGTGTAATGGTCATAGCGTACGCGTCCTTGCCGAGCTTCTTGCGGATAAGCTCGGTGCCGCCCAGCATATTCGCCCACTGGTCATCGCCGCCGAACTGCATATTGCAGCCGTAATCCTGGAAGAGCTTGTAAAAATCGTAGCTCTGCATTATCATGTAGTTGAATTCAAGGAACGTGAGACCGCGCTCCCAGCGCTGCTTATAGCACTCAAAGGACAGCATCTTGTTCACCGAGAAGCACGCGCCGACCTCGCGCAGAACGTCGATGTAGTTGAGGTTGAGCAGCCAGTCGCCGTTATTCACCATGAGCGCCTTGCCGTCCGAAAAGTCGATGAAACGGCTCATCTGCTTTTTGAAGCACTCACAGTTGTGCTGAATGGTCTCGGGAGTGAGCATCTTGCGCATATCCGTCTTTCCCGAGGGGTCGCCTATCATACCCGTGCCGCCGCCAACAAGCGCAATGGGCTTGTTGCCCGCCATCTGCATACGCTTCATAAGGCACAGAGCCATGAAATGCCCTACGTGAAGGCTGTCCGCTGTGGGGTCGAAGCCGATATAGAATGTAGCCTTGCCGTTGTTGATAAGGTCGGCTATCTCCTTTTCGTCCGTAAGCTGGGCGAGAAGCCCGCGGCGCTTCAATTCTTCAAAAACTGTCATATCATTCGTATCCTTTCTTTATTGCACCTTGTACTGCATTTTATAGTTTTTCACGAACATTCCGTTCGCCTTGTAAAATTCCTGTGCTGTGTGGTTTTCAGCGTTTACTCCGAGCTCCACGAATTTCGCGCCCTGCTCCTTCGCGAAGGCTTTCACCCCGTCGAGCAGAGCCGTGCCTATGCCTTTGCGCTGCGCGTTTTCGGCGACGCAAAGCTCGTTCACCTCAATGAACGTGAACGGCAATATCTCTCCCGCGCCTTTTTTCGTGTCGCATACCGAGAGCGCCGCATAGCCGTCTATAACTCCGTCATTCTCGGAGATAAGCACACGCTTGTCCGTTTTAGTCAGATATTCCTCCATAAGCCTGTCGAATACAGGCTGCTCAATGGGAGCGAATATGTCGGGACGATAGCCGATGTGCTGAACGTGAAGCTGTGTGTGCAGGACGTTTATCCCCGTGATGTCATTTATATCCGCGAACCGTATCAAGCGAGTTCACCACACTGTATCATATAGGACATGAGATCGTCGGGCGATATCACTTCTATCACGACCCTTCTATGTAATTAACTATTATACGTTTCTCTTGTAGATAGCAAGCATACCTTTTAAAAGAAGATCCGCATCATACACCATTTCACAGGTGCAGTACGGTATCACGAGCGGCGAATACCCGCCTGTGGCAACTACGGACTTCACCGAGCCCATTTCCTTTGTAAAGCGCGCCACAAAACCGTCTATCATCGCCGCCATGCCCACGATAACGCCCGAGCGCATACAATCGATCGTGTTGGTGCCTATGGTGTGGCTCACCGCGCCGCCGCTTATGAGCGGAAGCGCCGCAGTTCCCGAGGACAGCCCCCTGAACGCCATTTCCACGCCCACGGAGATAACTCCGCCGAGGAAGTCTCCCCGCTCGCTCACCGCAAGCACCTTGCTCGCGGTGCCGAGATCCACCACGATAGCGGGAAGCGTATAGTACGTCTTCGCCGCAACTCCCGCGCAGCACATATCCGCACCCAGCGTCGCCGGGTCATCTATGCGGATATTGAGCCCCGTCTTTACGCCGGGACCTACTACCATGCAGTCGATACCGAACAGCCTTCTGAGCGAGGTCTTTACCTGCTCCGTCACCGGCGGCACCACCGACGAGATGATAGCCGCGGTTATCTCCTTCACGGGAATATCGTTTAGCCGAAGGTGCTCAAGTATCAGCACCGTATATTCGTCCGCCATTCTCGACGCCTTTGTCTCAAAGCGAATACCGAAAACGAGACTGTCATTGTCGTCGAACGCGCCGAGAACTGTGTTCGTGTTCCCGACATCAATTGTCATCAGCATTTCAAAGCTCCTCCGTTCACTGTCATATCAGCCACTCGCTGCCGCCGCCTCCGTTGGGACGGAATATATCCAGCAGTCCGCTGTCGTCGTCATCATCGTCACTGTCGGTATCGGTGCTGCCGCCTCCGCCGGAGCCGCCGCTGCCGTGACTGTCATCGCTGTCATCATCACCGCCGCCGCTGTCATCGTCGTTTCCGCCTGAACTGTCATCTGTACCACCGTCGGCAGTTTCCTCGTCCTGCGTCTCGTCTGACGACGAACCGCCCGACATGAGCAGCTCGTTCTCCTCCGTGAGGTTAATCTGCATATCATCTGCCATGCGTGCGCGGAAGAACTTCAGATATATGAATATCATGGTGCCGAACAGTATGAGCCCCGAAAGCGTCACATAAAGCGCGAGCGGGTATCCTGCGGTCGTGAATTTAAACTCCACGGTATGCTGTCCAGGGGTGATGTACACCGCGAGCAGAGAGTCAAGGCAGACCTCGTAATCGGTTTTCTTGCCGTCAACAAAGACCTCCCAGCCCTTTTCCTCGGGTATCGAGGTGAACAGGTATGATTTCTCTGCGGCATTCACCGATACACGCATCTCTGTGGGCGACGGGCGCTCGCAGACCGTCTCGGCGTTGTTGTCGATAAGGGTCTGGAGATCGCTCTTTATTCTGCGCTCGTTGATATATACGAACTGCGCTTCACGGAAATACAGGTCGTCGCGGGTGAGAGTGAGCCCTATCTTGACCTCTTCGCCCTTCTCGAAGTCGCCTATCTTCATTATGCTGTTGTTATCGTTCTCAAAGTATGTGCCGAGGAAGGTCTTGCGGTTGAGCCAGACGTTCACCGTGCGCTCGTACTTCGACGGCAGGTACATATACAGCGACGAGGTCGCGGGCATGGTGAGAGTATATACTATCTCGGCGTTCTTGCCCTTTTCCACCACCTTGAAGCTGTGATGTCCGTCGGTGGTCTTGCCCTGGGTAACGTTGTTCTTTTCGAGAGTTACGGGTGTCTTCTCGCTGTTGCTTATGCGCTTGAAATACTGTGGAGCCTGTTCTCTTCCGACCATTGCCGCAAGCAGCTGGTTCTGGTTCTCAAAGGGGTCGCCCGCCTCAAGCTCTATCTGCTGGTAAACACGGCTGACGAGGTACGCCATCGGGAGCGCGTATTCGTTCTTCGTGACCGTGATGTCATCGACCGATTTCAGCTTTGAAGTATTGTTTTCGGGGCAGGAAAGCTCATATTTCACGCCGAACAGGCTCTTGGTTATCTCGGTGTTGCCCGTATAGCGGGTGTAGTGGCTGCGGGCGCTGAACCCGAGATCCGCGAGAAGCTGTATCGGCTTGGTGTTAAGGGTGCTTGAGCTGTGGGAAAGCCCGTACATATTAAGCGCTATCGGGTCATTGACCGTGCGGAAGTAGGTCTTTTCTATGCGGTAAAAGCCGTCGTCCTCCGCCTTTATTTTCTGCACCGCCTCGCGGGTGGGCTGTATCACATCGTTGTAGGACGGACGCGTGGAATAAACTATATCCTGGTGCTGGCGGTATATCTGGGCTATGGTATTGTAGAAGCCCTCCGCAGCAAGTATCACGCAGAGCAGCACCGCGGCGCTCTTCTTTTTGCCGAGCTTGTCTTTGAGCTGTATCAGCGCCGCCGCCACAAGCAGCAGCACGAACATCGCGGGCAGGACCACCGTGAGCCCGTCCATGGTGTCGCGCTTTATGTCCTCAAGATAGTTGTCGGTGTTCTCTATCATCAGCAGAACGACGAACCATACGAGAGCAACAATTCCGAGCCGCTTTTTGGAGATGTCCTTCATCTCGTTGAATGCCTGCGCGGCGAATGCGGCGATAAGGAACGACAGCATGAAGCTGTACCGATAGGGGAGCCAGTTGGGGAGCTGACCGCCGTGCCACAGCATATCCACCTGTCTGATGTACATACAAACGCAGAGAATGGAGATGATGACCGCCGCGCCTATCCTGTCGCGCCCGCGGAACTTCTTCATGAAGAAATAGCACGGGAGCATCATCAGCACTATTGTACCGCAGTATATGAACGGAAGTCCGCTCATGCGGCAGGTGTCGTATGTCGCGGGGAACAGCTTGTCAAGCATTTCGATAAAGTGGAAGTTTGTGGTTATCTCCGTTGCCTCGGTGACATTGCTCGAAAAGTCGAACTTCCCGTAGGAAAGCGAGTGATACACGGGCAGCAGCATGAACGCCGATATCATCACCGATATGACCGCCACTGCGGTGAACAGCAGTCCGCGCGGTATGAATACCCTGTACAGCTTCGGGCGGTGGGACACACAGGCGTAATACAGGAAGTATATTGCCGAGAAAATGCCTATCATGTAGCCGATGTAAAAGCAGGTCACGAACGCATATACGAGCGCGACGGTACACATGATGAACTTGCCGTTGTCTATGAGCTTTTCAACGCCGTAAACCACTATCGGCAGTATCATAACGCCGTCCAGCCACATGGGGTTCATAGTCTGTTCGAGTGTGTAGGCGCTCAGCGCGTAGCAGGAGGAGAATATTATCGTCGTGAGCCGCCCGAGCCCCTTGCCGCGGCTTAAGTATATCGCCATGCACAGTCCGATAGCTCCCACCTTTGTTACCATCATGGTGAGCAGACCTTCGGTTATGCACTCCCGAGGCCATATCCACACCAGAAGGTTGAACGGGCTCGCGAGGTAATAACCTATGATACCCATGAATTCGCCGGACAGGTTCCTGCTCCAGGAGTAGAAAATGCTCTCCTTGCCCGCGAAAACGTCGTACATATAGTCGTAGTAGTAAACATACTGCCCGTTGAGGTCAAGCGCGAGCACCGAGCGCTCACCGAACGGATATACCCCGAAAATGAAGTAGGATATCAGCAGTATAAGGCACGGGACAGCGAATGATATCCAAAGCTGTCTGTCCGCCACAAAAAAGCGCTTAATTCCGTTTTTTGCGTATCCGAGGTATTCACTCACAAAGAATGAAAAACTCCCGGAGTTAGCTGTTCTTTCCATTTGCCGAATCTTGTTCCTTTCTGTCTTTGTCCTTTGTTTCTTTGTTCTTTTTATCTCTTGTATCCTCCGAGATTATATATCTCGGTCTGAACTTTATTTCCTCGTATATCTTCGACATATAGTAGCCGATTATCCCGAGCGCTCTCATTATCACTGCCGCCGACAGGAGTATCAGTATATTGACGGTGGTGAAACCTTCGAGAGCCTGTCCGCCGAAGTATTTGACAAGGCTCTGAATGCCCATGACAAGCGCGAACAGCAGGAACAGCGTACCGAGTATCGTCACTATCTGCATCGGGAAGTTGGTGAAGCTCGTGATGTTGTTGAGCGCGAATTTCAGCAGCTTGCGGAAGTTCCACTTCGTAGTCCCGGCGTTTCTCGGCGCTACCTCAAACTCCACCTTTACGGTTTTAAATCCCACCCAGCTCGAAAGCGCCCGGAAGAACGTTATGCGCTCCGGCAGGTCGTTGAGGGCGTCTATCACCTTTCTGTCCATGAGCTTGAAATCGCTTGCGCGGTCAAGGTCAACGTCCGACGAGCTCTTCATTATGCGGTAGAAGGTCTTGGCGAACAGCCTGTACATAAGGCTTTCTTTGCCGCGGCTGGATTTTATCGCCTCCACTACCTCGTACCCCTGCTCGTGCAGTCTCAGCATCTCGGGTATCAGCTCGGGCGGGTGCTGAAGGTCACAGTCTATAACTACCGCGCAGTCCCCCACGCAGCGCCTGAGCCCAGCGAATATAGCGCCCTCCTTGCCGAAATTGCGGGAAAAGTGCAGCCCGCGTATGGAGCTGTCGCGCTCCGAGAGCTTTTCGATAAGCTCCCATGTGTTGTCCGAGGAGCCGTCGTCCACGAACATAAGCTCAAACTCCGTCCCGTTCTTCCGCAGTATGTCGGAAAGCACGGCGGCGGTGTTTTCTATATTCTCCCGCTCGTTGTAGGCGGGAACTATCACCGATAGCATATTTCTTATCTCCGTTGCTTTTATATTCAATATATATACAGACTGCCCGAGGTGGTGTTCACCGTGAGCTTTGAGCGTCCGTCACCGAGTATCGCGGCAGCGTCGCCGTATTTCTCGTGATACAGCCTGTCGAACCGCTTTGAAGTAAACCGCCCGCTCTCCGTCAGAAATTCGAGGTACATCGAAAGCTCCTCGGGCATTATGAGCGTCACATCGCCGCTCCCCGCGTTTATCGTCATATCCCCCGAAAACGAGGACACATCGGCATATACCGTGCCGCTCTCCGTGCGTACAGACGCGCGCTCGTCGATGCCGATGAGCTTGAGAGCTCCGCTTTTGGTGCTGAATTCAAGGGTATCCGCCGCAAGGCTCTCCGAGGTCACGGAGCCGCTTGAGCTCGAAAGGCTTATGCGCTCATAGACCTTGTGGGGCAGCGTCACGGTTATGCCCGTGTTTTCCGATGAAGCGGAGAACAGCGACATGGTGAAGGAATCGTCCTGTGTTATCCGCAGCATTCCCTTTTCCTCCGTGAATATCAGCGGAAGGCTCGCAGTATATGACACCGTGACGTTCTCGGTATCTCCGTACCGCACCGTCACAGGCATTGAAGTGGTTATCACCACAAGCTCCCTGGGCGTTTCAAGCTCCGCGGTCTCGGTGACAGCTCCGTTGCCCGCTCCGCCGCGGTATGCTATGAGCTGTATCGCCAGACCCGCGGCGATAAGCGCCGCACCCGCTGCCGCAAGCACCGCGGCAAGCACCTTAAGAAGTCGTATCCTCTTCATTGAACATTCTTTCTTTCCGCAGGACAGCCGCTTTTCTGATGCGCGAGTACGCGCCGTAGACGGACACGCAGACAGGTATTATCCCGAGGCACATACCGAGCCCCGCCGTGAGCGCTCCCGCCGTCACGAGCAGCAGAGCCTCCGGCGCGAAGTCCGATACGACTATGAATATCCCCATTCGTCCGAGCAGCACGCACGGCAGCGAGACTATCCCGAAAGAGAACACCCCGAGAGACACGAACGCATACCCCGCCGTCAGCAGGAAAAGCAGCGCCGTCCACGCATACCCGGCAATATTGCGAATTGTGATCTCCGTGCGTTTCAAATCCGTCCTCCGTTAAGCGTCAGTCCTTTTCCGGCGTTATGTCCATTCTGTCGAGCATAGTGGCGCGCGAACCCTCCGCTGTCACGAAATAGCCGCCGTCGGTCTCGCCGTAGGGTATGTAGTATTCGCATGGGTTTATGCTGTTTTCGAGCGTATAGTTGAATATCGCCTGAATCTTCGTGTAGTCGTCAAAGATTATGTCCGTCTCGGTGGTCTTGATGATGTTCTCCGCAAGCCCCTGGAGCTGGGTGGTGGACATTCCGCGGTAGTTCTTGTTTATCATGTTCATCGCCGCCGAGCCCTGTATCGAAAGCGCATAGTCCACGCCGCGCTTAAAATCGTATGTAAGATAGCTGTAAAGCGCCTCGCCGTCCATATAGGTCACGCCCTCGGGGAATATCACCGTTTCGGTGGTCTCCTCCGTCTGACGGGTGACCTCCTGCTCATTGCCGCTGTCGTCCTTTACCTTCTCCTTGCGCAGCACCGTATGTGTCTCGCGCTCCACAACGTCCGACGGGATATTGACATACACCTTGCCGCTCATGTTGATGAAGTCGATGAAAGAAAGCCTGTCGAACTTTACGTAGTGTTCGCACTTTACACCGAGGTATTCGCTCAGCGCCCCCGAAACTCCCGACGCGCCGTAGTTGTCGTACATTTCGTAAAGGCTTCCCGTGTTGCCCTTATAGGTCACGCGCATATTCTCACGCAGCGGTATGAACACTATCACCTCATTGCGGGGCTGATAGTTCATAAGCATATAGTACATCGGCGTTGACGCCTTCATGTCGGACAGCATTATAAGCGAGGTGATGTTTATATCCGCGCTCGGGCGGTAATCGGAACGCGAAAGGGTATAGCCCGTGCTCTCCGCGTCGGGGAACAGCGAGTCCCATATACTGCTCACGAACAGTCCGAGCAGCGCGAAAGACACTATCAGCGCGATAAGATATATGTACCAGTTGCTTTTCCTTTTTACTGCCATACCGTTCACCCTCTTGCTGTTTTTACGCGAAATTTCAAAAAACAGTTGAAATTGTTGAAAAAAAAGTATATAATATTAGTGTCTGTTGTAATAATTCGTCATAACTATATTATTTTATCACAAATCATCATAAAATACAATAGTATTTTTCAAACAGATATGACAAAATTCACGCGCGGAACGCAGGATTTTTTGCAGTTTCCGTTACAACGAAAGGTGCGGGAGCATTTATGGATAAGCTGTTAAGACGGGTCTGGGCCGAGATCGACCTCGACAATCTCGATCATAACATAGAGCTGATAAAACAGGCGGCGGGCGGCATTCCGATAATGGCTGTGGTCAAGGCGGACGCATACGGTCACAGCGCCGACATAATCGCCGCGGAGCTCTGGGAGAAGGGCATAAAGAGCTACGCGGTGTCCAATGTTCTTGAAGCGATAGACCTGCGCAAGACCCTCGGCACTGCGCAGATAGTGATATTCGGCTACTGCGACCCCGAATGGCAGCAGGAGATAATCGACGGCGGCTTCGAGCAGACCGCGGCAAGCCTCTCCCACGCGAAGATGCTCTCGGGCATAGCCGTGGAGCGCGGTATAAGCCTGAAAGTCCATGTCAAGGTCAACACGGGCATGAACCGTGTAGGCATAGACACAGCGGAGGAGCTTCACGAGATACTCGCGCTGCCGGGGCTCGATGTGCGGGGAGTTTATACCCACTTCTCCGTTGCCGACAGCTCCGACCCGGACGATGTGCGCTATACGCAGTCACAGCAGGCAAAGCTCGACGCGGTGTCAAAGGAAGCCCGCGAATCGGGCATACCCGTATATTCCCGCAACAGCGGCGGCATTCTCTATCACCCGCAGTTCGGCGGCGACATGGTGCGAAGCGGTATCATCACCTACGGCTGTATGCCCAACACCGCGCTCCCCGTGCCGATAGATATAAAGCCCGTTATGCGGCTGCGCGCGGCGGTGTGTCAGATAAAGACCGTCCCCGCGGGCTCCGCCGTCAGCTACGGCAGAACTTACGTCACCGACCGCGAAACCACCCTCGCAGTGGTGCCTGTGGGCTACGCGGACGGCTATTCCCGAGGACTATCCGGCAAGGGCGCCGTGTACATAAACGGAAAGCGCGCTCCCATAACCGGAAGGGTGTGCATGGACCAGATGATGGTCGATGTGACGGGGCTTGACGTAAAGGTCGGCGACATCGCGGAGCTTTACTCCGACACCATAGACGAGATAAAAGCGGACAACATCGCGGAAACGCTGGGGACTATCGGCTACGAGCTGCTGTGCCTGGTGAGCAAGCGCGTTCCCCGCGCGGCGGTGCGCGGCGGAGAGATACTCCGCGTGGTAAACTATATATGACAGCAGGAATGACAGAATGAACTTATACGAAACACACTGCCACACCTCGGAATCCAGCGCCTGCGCGTCGGCTTCCGGGGATACGCAGGCAAGATTTTACAAAAGCCGTGGCTATCACGGGATAGTGGTGACCGACCACTTTCTCAATGCCAACACCACCGCTCCGTGGGAGCTTCCATGGGAAAAGCGGGTGGATATACTTTTCAGCGGCTTTGAGAGCGCAAAGCGCACGGGCGACGAGATAGGGCTGACTGTGCTGGTCGGCTGGGAATACACTGTCGGCGGCACGGATTTCCTTACATACGGGCCGGACAAGCAATGGCTGTTAAAGCACCCCGAGGTCATGGAGCTCCACCCCAACGACTACTTCGACCTGGTACACAAGGAGGGCGGGTTCATAAGCCACGCACACCCGTTCCGCGAGGACTGGTACATAGACATGATACGGCTGTTTCCGCGCAAATGCGACGGCGTGGAGGTGATAAACTCCAACCGCAAAGACTTCGAGAACGACATGGCGAAGAAGTACGCCGACAGCTACGGGCTCATTTACACCGCAGGCAGCGACAACCACCACGCAAATCAGGCGCGGCTGTCGGGGATACGCACCGAGGAGGATATCCGTGATATACGCGGGTTCATAGATGTGCTCAAAAGCGGAAAGTACAGCATTTTCGACCGTGTTTATGAGGAGGCGCCGGACAATGGCAAAGCGTAAACGTAAATTCATAAAAATGCGCGTCGAGGAGGAGAGCACCCTTAGCCGTGACGAGCTGAACTCAAAGCTCGACGCGCTGATAGATTCACAGTACCGCCGCAATCTCAACAAGCTCAAAGGCTCACCGCTGTGCCTTTGGCAGCACGCGGGAGAGGACTGCTTCAAGCTGAGATACTACCACTCCTACCGCGAGGATATGTGCGACATGATGATGACCATTGACGTGGAAAAGGGCATGGAGCGGTGCAGCGTCCACGGCTTTATCCACAAGCCCGCCGGGATATGGGCGTGCTTCTGGGGAGTGATAGCGTCGGTGTTCATCGACTTTCTGGTGCTGTCATGGCTGCTGCTGTTCACCGAGAGCTTTGACCTTTCAAAGGGGCTTATGGTATCGGGCGCGATATGCCTTGTGCGGGTGTATATATGTCTCGCGCTGCTGGAGCTTGACAGGAACAAGGTCAAGATACTGCGGGAGGAGCTTTACCGTGTGATACGGGACAAGCCCGCCGAAAAAACTGCGGAGGACGAAGAAGATGATACGTGAGATAGATGTGAGCATTATAGAGAGCGAAGTGGCAAGACTGTGCGAGGACGCGAACCTGCACCTTCCCGACATGATGCGCGAAACGATAGAGAATGCCGCTCCCCGTGAGGAAAGCCCCGTGTGCAGAGAGGTGCTCGGTGACATCGTGCGCAACATTGACTGCGCGGCGGAGCTCAATGTCCCGATATGTCAGGACACGGGAATGGCAGTGATATTCCTTGATATCGGTCAGGACGTTCATTTCACCGGCGGAAGCCTGTATGAAGCCATAAACCGCGGCGTGGCAAAGGGCTACGTCGAGGGTAAGCTGCGGCTCTCGGTGGTGAGAGACCCCATTCGCCGAGGCAATACCAACGACAACACCCCCGCCGTGATACACACGAGCATAACGGACGGTGACAAGGTGCGGCTCATGGTGGCTCCGAAAGGCTTCGGCAGCGAGAACATGAGCAGGATAAAGATGTTCACCCCGTCAGCCGCGCAGGAGGACATCGTAGATTTCGTCACCGAGACCGTGAGCATCGCGGGCAGCAACCCATGCCCGCCCATAACCCTCGGCGTCGGTATCGGCGGAGATTTCGAGCAGTGCGCGTTCCTTGCGAAAAAGGCGCTCTGCCGCGACCTGCGGGTGCGCAATGCCGACCCGTATTACGCGCAGCTCGAACAGCGTATGCTGGAGCAGGTCAACAAGACAGGCATTGGCTCACAGGGCTTCGGCGGCACCGTGACGGCGCTGTACGTCAACATCGAGACAGCGCCCACCCACATCGCGGGGCTGCCTGTGGCAGTGAATGTGGGCTGTCACGTGACGCGGCACAAGGAGACCGTGATATAAGGCTCAAAGCTAAAGTTTCACCGCTTTCTGACGATATAACTTATGAGGGAAAGTAACCCGTAAGTACAGCCAGGGAGGTGAACGGTATGGCAGTTGACGGTATGACAAGGATAGGAAGCGTATCTCCGCTGAGAAGTACGCTGAAAGTCGGCGCTCAGGGTGCCGAAAACCGCCGCGGAGCGCAGGTGACGGAGAAGGAACGTAAAGACTTCCCCGATGAGCAGACAAAAAAGGCTGCCGAAGAAGCGGAACGCAGACAGCAGCAAAAGCAGGAACAGCAGAAACAGGAGCAGGAGCTCGATATGCTCCGCCGTGAGCTCGAAGCCTCAAACGAGCAGTCGGACGCTATGGAGGACGCTGCCGAAGCCTTCTCGAAATGCATGAAGATAGCGTCGCGCATAGCCAAGGGGGACATCGTGCCGTCCAAGGACATACGATACCTCGCAAAGCATGAGCCCGACCTGTACAAGCAGGCTATACTGCTGCGCACGCCCGCTCCGAAGCCGAAAAAGCACAAGAGCATCACCGACGACGAGGACGAGGAGACCGTTCGCTATGAGAGCGGGCAAAGCTCCGACATCTCCGCCGCGGAAGAAACAGTCACGCCCGAGGAGGGCGAAGAGTCCGATGAACCGGACATAATCTATAAATAACCGCGTTTTCCCCGTATAAAAGCGGGGAAATCGTGCTGTATAGAGGAGCAGGAAAATGGAGATAAACGGCAAGTACATGCGCAGCTATTTCATGCCGCCGAGGTGTGAGCATAAATGGGCGCAGCGGGAATATGTGGATAAGGCGCCGATATGGTGCAGCGTTGACCTGCGGGACGGCAATCAGGCACTCGTGGTGCCTATGAGCCTGGAGGAAAAGCTGGAGTTTTTCGCGCTGTTGGTAAAGCTCGGATTCAAGGAGATAGAGATAGGCTTCCCCGCCGCGAGCGAGACAGAGTACGAGTTCTGCCGCAGACTTATAGAAGACGGGCTTATCCCCGATGATGTGAAGATACAGGTGCTCACCCAGTCGAGAGAGCACATAATCCGCAAGACCTTTGAGGCTCTCAGCGGCGCCAAAAATGCTATCGTACACCTTTATAACTCCACCTCGGAGGCCCAGCGCAGACAGGTCTTCCACAAGTCTAAGGACGAGATAACCGAGATAGCGGTCTCAGGCGCGAAACTCGTCAGAGAGTACGCCGAAAAGACCCCGGGCAATTTCAGCTTTGAATACTCACCCGAGAGCTTCACGGGTACCGAGCCCGAATACGCCCTTGAAATATGCAACGCGGTGCTTCACGTATGGGAGCCCGCCCCCGATAACAAGGTCATCATCAATCTTCCCGTTACGGTGGAGCTTTCCATGCCACACGTTTACGCCGACCAGGTGGAGTATATGTGCGGCGGGCTGTACAAGCGGGAGAACGTTATAGTTTCGCTGCACCCGCACAATGACCGCGGCTGCGCGGTGGCTGACACGGAATTCGGGCTTCTCGCGGGGGCGGAGCGCGTCGAGGGTACGCTCTTCGGCAACGGAGAGCGCACCGGCAACGTGGATATCGTCACGCTTGCTCTGAACCTGTACAGTCACGGCGTTGACCCCGTGCTCGACTTCTCGGACGTTCCGTCGATAGTGCGGATATTCGAGCAGGTGACCTGTATGCACGTCTACGAGCGTCAGCCGTACAGCGGCGAGCTTGTTTTCGCGGCATTCAG
The DNA here is from genome assembly GCA_017635675.1 of Ruminiclostridium sp. Taxonomy (GTDB): domain Bacteria; phylum Bacillota; class Clostridia; order Oscillospirales; family Ruminococcaceae; genus Ruminiclostridium_E. The sequence goes on along the minus strand of JAGBLA010000138.1, from coordinate 2,749 downwards.
CGGCTCGCACCAGGACGCTATCGCAAAGAGCATGAAGTACCGCGAGAACGGCGAAAAGCGCTGGAACGTGCCGTATCTGCCGATAGACCCGAAGGACATCGGGCGCGAGTACGACGGCGACATTATCCGCATAAACAGCCAGAGCGGCAAGGGCGGTATCGGTTTCCTTCTGGAAAAGAAGTACGGCATAGTGCTGCCGCCGAAGCTGCGCGAGCTTGTGGGCTACACGGTCAAGGGCATCTCGGACAGAGAACACCGCGAGCTTTCGCCCTCGGACGTTTACGATGTGTTCAACGGCGCTTTCGTGAACATCTTCTCGCCGCTCAAGGTGCTTGAGGTGCATTACACACAGGCTGACGGCGCCATCACCGCGTCGGTCATCACTCTCATGCGTGGGAAAAAATCGGAGACCGAGGGGCACGGCAACGGCCGTCTCGACGCGGTCTCAGACGCGCTCATGCAGCTCCTCGGAATTGAATTCAGCGTCATGGCATACTCCGAACAGGCACTTGAACAGGGCTCGAAATCCAAGGCTATGTCCTATCTCGAAATAGGTATCAACGGCGGCGTTTCATGGGGTGTCGGTGTACACTCGGATATCATCATGTCCTCGGTCTATGCGCTCGTAAGCGCCGTGAACCGCGGATTACAGGCATAACAGCATATTATAATAACAAGGGGAGAGAAAAGACCTCAGAACCGCAGTTCATGAAGGTCTTTTCTCTCCCCCGTTTTTTGCGCTCTCGGCAGCCTTGAAAAGCTGGTTGAGATTTGCCGCGCCGATAACGCGGATACCTGTGCAGTCCCGCTTGTCAAGCGAGGAAAGCGAAGCCTTCGGCACTATGCAGGTCTTGAAACCGAGGCGGGAGCACTCACGGACACGCTCGGAAGCATGAGAGACCGCTCTCAGCTCTCCGCCCAGCCCTATCTCCCCGAATACTGCAAGGTCTTCGGGCAGCACCAGATCACACAGCCCCGAAAACAGCGACAAGGCTACCGCTGCGTCCGCAGCAGGCTCGGTGAGCCGCATTCCGCCTGTGATATTCACATAAACGTCAAACTGACCGAACATATAGCCCGTGCGCTTTTCAAGCACCGCAAGGATAAGACACAGGCGGTTGTAGTCAAAGCCGTCCGCCGAGCGGCGCGGATTTCCGAAGCTTGTCTTTGCGACAAGCGACTGAACCTCCGACAGCAGCGGACGCGAGCCCTCAAGCGTGCAGAGAACGCTTATGCCGCTGCTTCCCGTGGGTCTGCCCGAAAGCAGCATCTCCGACGGGTTCGGGACTTCCTCAAGCCCCTTGTCCGCCATTCTGAACACGCCTATCTCGTTGGTGGAGCCGAAACGGTTCTTCACCGCCCGCAGTATGCGGTAGGAAAGCTGTTTGTCACCCTCAAAGGTCAGCACCGTATCCACGATGTGCTCAAGCACCTTCGGTCCCGCGATGCCGCCGTCCTTGTTCACGTGCCCGACAATGATTATCGGTATGCCGTAGCGTTTGGCAGTCTGCATGAAAAGCGTGGTACATTCGCGCACCTGCGTGATGCTGCCCTGCGCGGAGGAGATCTCGGTTATCTGCATGGTCTGTATCGAGTCGATTATCACAACGTCCGGCTTTTCTTCCACAATGGACGCGTTTACAGCCTCGCAGTCGTTGTCCGAGAGCAGATACAGGTTTTCCCCGCTCACGCCCAGTCTGTCCGCGCGCAGCTTTATCTGCCGCTCGCTCTCCTCACCCGACACATACAGCACCTTGCGTGTCTTGTCCAGATGGTCGCATATCTGTAACAGCAGCGTAGATTTGCCTACGCCCGGGTCGCCGCTCAGCAGCACGAGCGAGCCTGCCACAAGTCCTCCGCCCAGCACTCTGTCAAGCTCCGCAGAGCCCGTGAGATACCGCGGGTCATCCTCGGTGCTTATCTCACCGAGGGTCTTCGGCACAAGCGTCCTGCCGCTTTTCACCGAAGCCCGCGGAAGCTCCACCTGCTCGGAAATGGTGTTCCACTCCCCGCATTCGGTGCATCTTCCCACCCACTTCGGGTAAACGTGACCGCACTCACTGCATATATAGGAAACTTTCTGCTTCGTCAATTTTTGTCTTCTCCTTATTTTCAGCTTCCTTACCGAAATACCTGTCAAGCCCGCTGTATATCGTGAAAGCCACCTTCTTACGGTACTCCGCGCTGCTCAGATTCTCCGCGTCGTTCGGATTGGACAGGAATCCGCACTCTATCAGCAGCGCGGGCTGTTTTGTGTCCTTGAACAGATAAAGCCCGTTGTCTATCAGCTTCACCTCGCGGTCATTGCCCGGCTGGAGCTGTGCGAAAAGCTCCTGCATTATCCGCGCGAGCCTGAAATTCGAGGCGTTGTTCGTGGTGTAGAACATCTGACCGCCGAAGTACGCGGGGTCGGTGAAAAGGTTCTGGTGAACCGAGATGAACACGCTGTCGGGGTAGTTCTCAACTATCGCAAGGCGATTCTTCATGTCCGAAACCTTCTGATTGCGTATGCCCTCGACGCCGTTGTCGTGTATCGAGATGTCCTCCTCGCGGGTATAGACCACCTCGTACCCGTTCAGCGTCAGCAGCGCCCCGAGGTCTTTCACGATGTCAAGGTTGATGTCCTTTTCATAGGCACCGTTTATCGCCACACAGCCCGAGTCCATGCCGCCGTGTCCCGCGTCAAGCACTATCACCTGTTTCGGCGCGGACTGCGCGGCGGTCTCTGCGGCTTTTCTGCCCTCGGCGG
>JAGBLA010000137.1 GCA_017635675.1 Ruminiclostridium sp. | reverse complement strand
GTAACACGGAGATTAGGAAGATACATCAGAAATAACAGAAACAGCAGACTCGTCAGTAGCGGGTCTGCTGTTTTTTGTCGTTGCGAAGTGAGTAACTGATCTCCGTGTTACGGTACTGCCTGCGGTGCTCACCGCCGAGGGGTCAAGGGGGCGAGGAGCCCCCTGCGGGGTTTGGGGCGGCGCCCCAATCTGTCTTTCTGTCCTCTCTGTTCTTCTCTTATATCGAAGAGTGGCTCTTGACGTATTCTACTACCTCATCGACCTTGCAGAACGCCATGGAAACGCAGGTGTCCGCGCAGCCGTAGTAAATAGCTATTCTGCCTGTGTCCTTGTCGCACAGAGCTGCGCAGGGGAATGTAACGTTCTGCACATCACCCACGCACTCATAAAGCTCACGCGGGTTGAGCAGATACTCCGCACAGCGGTACTTGACCTTCCAGGGCTTGTCGATATCGAGTATGCACGCGCCGAAACTGTAAACAAAGCCGTTGCAGCTCTCAAGCACGCCGTGATAGAACACGAGCCAGCCCTCGCTTGTTTCGATCGGGATAGGACCTGCGCCTATCTTCTTGGACTCCCAGCCTCTGAGCGGTCCCATAACGTGTCTGTGCTCGCCCCAGTACTTCATATCGGGAGACTGAGATACATACATATCGCCGAAAGGAGTGTGACCGCTGTCCGAAGGACGGCTGAACATAACGTACTTACCGTCTATCTTTCTCGGGAACAAAACGCCGTTTCTGTTAAAGGGCAGGAATGCGTTCTCGCACTGGTGGAATTCCTTGAAATCCTTTGTCCAGCCCACGCCGATTGTAGGCTTCCAGCCGTACGCGTTGCACCATGTGATCCAGAATCTGTCCTCGATCCATACACAGCGCGGGTCATAGCCGTACTGCCACGGGTTTGCTTCCTTTGTCTCGGGATCGTCGTTTATCCAGTCCACGCGCTTTTCGTTGATCTCCCAGTGGATACCGTCCTTTGAGAAACCTGCGTGGATAGCCATGTTTCTTTCCTTGTCGTCAACTCTGAAAACGCCCGCGAACTTGTATTCGCCGCACTCAAAGGGTACGACTGCGCTGTTGAAGATAGAATTGCTCGTGGGGAGAAGGTCTCTCGGGATTATGGGATTTGCGTCAAATCTCCAGATGACGTCCTTGCAGCCTGCGGGCTTTTCCTGCCACGGGATATTGGGGAGTGAGGGCTGATTTAATACTGTTACGCTCATGATAATGACCTCTTTCTTGATTTTTGAGTTTCCGGCACAGGCGCTTTGAGGCCGCACTGTACTTGCTTTTGTAATTACATTATATCTTAAACCCGCCCTGATGTCAATACGGAAAACGCCGTTTGTGCGACGAAAATGAGCTATCCTATTAGGTAATTTTGACTTATTCGTTACTTAAATTAAGCAGATAAAGCATTAATTAAAGAAAATCTCGTTTCTGTGCTTAACCGATATGTTACTTTAATGTAGTGATTTGATGAAAAAAAGCACCTGCAATGTAACCGTTGTGTGAAGAAATTTTCATTTTTATACAAAATAGATTGTGAAAATTTGTAATTATACACTATTGTGATGTCTGCGCTTTTATGATATAATCGTATTATATAGAGGTGTGCGCGGAGGGGGGAAGTGTCCCCTGCGGCATATCCTGATTGATAAAAATCAATTAAAACGAATGGAGGGTTTACATGGCATACTATTCTTATGTTGCCACAGATGTCAACGGTTCCACGGTCAAAGGTAAGGAATATGCAGACGATTTTATGGATCTGAGCGAAAAGCTCCGACAGAAAAATCTGTTCTGCACCGAATATACCGAGATCCAGGAAAAAACGGTGGACGTGAAGTACAAATTCAAGACCAAGGATCTTGCTTTCATCTGCCGACAGCTTTCGTCAATGCTCACGGCAGGTATAAGCCTCGTAAGATCGCTTCACATTCTCTACTCGCAGGAAGAAAACAAGAAGGCGAAAGCGGCTCTGCTGGAGATCTATGAGGACGTACAGAAAGGCCGTTCGTTCTCCGAAGCCGTACAGTCAAGACCCGGCGTGTTCCCGCTCCTGTTCGTCAGCATGGTGGCGGCAGGTGAGGCTTCCGGTAACCTCGACGTCGTAATGACGCGTGTCGCGGACTATTACCTCAACCAGAACAAGGTAAACAACCAGATAAAGGGCGCGCTCACATACCCTATCGTCCTTATGGTACTGCTTATCGGCGTATTCTTCGGTCTGTTCATCTTCATCATGCCGATGTTCCGACAGCTCGCCGGCGACGATATACCGCCGCTGTCACAGGCGATGTTCGCGATAAGCGACTTCCTGATACCGTACTGGTGGACAATAGTTCTCGGAGTTGCCGTACTCGCTGTCGTTATCTACTTCCTCAGAAAATCTCCCGCATTTGAGCTCAAATGGTCTGAATTCATAGTAAAAATGCCGAAAGTCGGCCCCCTGCTCCTGATAGTTTACACGGGCCGTTTTGCAAGAACAATGGCAAACCTTTACTCCTCGGGTCTTCAGATGGTTGACTGCATCGAAAAGTCCGCGGATACGCTCAACAACCAGTACATAGCAAACCTCTTCCATGAAAGCGTTGTTGAAGATGTAAAGCACGGTGAGTCCCTTTCAAACGCTATCGTAAAGATCGGCGTGTTCCCCGGCGTATTCACCTCTATTATAATGGTAGGTGAGGAGTCCGGTGCGCTTGATGAGATCCTCAATAAATCTGCGGACTATTACGAAGATGAAGCCTCGGCGGCTATCGCAAAGCTTACGGGACTTATGGAGCCTGTAATGATCATCTTCCTCGGTATTATGATCGGTATGGTGCTCGCAGGTATATTCCCGATACTCTACGGTGGTATGGGCAACATCGCAAACAGCTAAACGTAAACAACAATAATAACAGAGAGGTGCTATAATGTTATCAATTGATATTACCGATAAGCAGATAAGGCTTGTCAGAGGCGCGCTCAACGGCGCGAAGATCCGCGTACTTGAAGTTGAGACGCGTGACCTTACAGCAGGAAGCGTAAGCAACGGTTATGTAACGGATATCCCGATGATAGCAGGTGAGATCACAGATATCATCGCGACCAAGAACATTAAGGACAAAGAGGCTATCGTCTGCATAAACTCAGGTACGATACTCTATAAGGATCTTACGATCCCGAAGCCCAAGAAGATATCCAACTCGGCGGCTATCGAGTCCATGATACTCACGACAATGGGTATCACGAAGGAGTACAACATCTCCTACTCCGTGATCGGTGAGGAAAAGGACGAGAACGACCAGCCTGTGCTCAAGCTCCTTGCGACAGCAGTTCCCCAGAGAATGGTCGACGGCTATATCAGACTGTTCACTCAGCTCGGTATCAAGCTCCAGCAGATCAACGTCTCCAACAACTGTATCACGCGTCTCATACTCAATACCCCGAAGCTCGAAAGCTCAATGCCCCTCATGCTCGTGCAGATAGACAACGACTTCATCAACATCAACCTGTACGAGGACAATCAGCTCTCGCTTTCAAGATACGTGAGAGTCGATCCCTATGATTACAACAACGACGACGACTATGTTAACCAGGCAGTTTACGACAACATCTTCCGTACCCTCCAGTTCACCAGTCAGCGCAAGAACTCAAAGCCCCTCAAGGAGATCATGTTCTACGGTCAGGTCAAGGACTTCATCTCGCTGTCCAATGCCGTATCGTCGTTCAATGTTCCCTCGCACATACTCAATATCCCGAACAACATCGTTACATTCTGTGACTTCGACTTCGCAGAGTACGCAAACGCGATAGGCGCGTTCTTCAAGGTAAGAAAAGACCTCGACCACGTCAACCTCCTCGACGCGGCCGCGGTAAAGGAAAAGAAGGGCGCAAACATGTTCTTCGTGGGCATGGGTCTCGCGGCGGTAGCTTCCGCGGGTCTCGTGTTCGGCGCGAAGCTCGTATGTGACGGTATCGCGGGCGGCATAAAGGCTGAGGCCGACGCCGTATATGAGGAAGTCCACAGCGAAGAGAACCAGGCGAAACTCGACCTGCTCGCGCAGAAGAACGCCGTTCTCGACAGCATTTCCAACTACACCACAAACCTTATCCAGGCAGACAGGCTGTTCAGATTCCAGCCTATGGGTACTATCGAGGTAAGAGACAAGATCATCGAAGCGCTCAATGCCGTTGACCCCAACGCAACTCTCATCGGAGATGTCTCCATATCCGGTTACGGTGTCTCCGCTCAGGTACGCTGCTATGACCCCGAAACACCTACAAAGTTCTATCGTCAGCTCATCGAGCAGGATTACTTTGAAGGCTATACATACAGCGGATTCAGCGGTGAAGAAATAGGCGGAGATGACGAAGAGGGTAATGCCACAGCCGTTCATGCAGGCGAAAAGGCAGGAGATTACAGATACTCATTCGCTTTGAGCATGAGATTCAGAGGAGGCAACGGATATGAGATTAAATAAGCTTGAAAAGATCATTGTAGCAGTTATCCTGCTCGGTCTTATACTCATCGGGGGCACAATAATTTTTGTAAAGCCGAGCTTCGACCAGATCGGCAGAAACACCAAGACGCTCCAGGCAAATATCGAAGAAAAAGCATCACTTGAAGAAAGACTTTCCCGTCTTGACACCATAGACGCGGATATCGAAGAACAGAAGAAGGACGCGCTCAAGTATGAGGGCTGCTTCTATCCCGACCTTACATCTTACGAAGCGTCCGAGATCGCTATGGCACTGCTTAACGCAAGCGGACTTGAGGCTCACTCGATATCCGTTTCCCAGCTCGGCACAAGAGGGCTCGGACTTGAATTCTACAAAACCTCCGACGTCACATACCCCCTGAGAGAATACTCAAGCGCGGCAAGAAATTCCGAGGGCGACGAGGAAGAAACACTTTCTACCGATGTATTTATTGACGGCGGCAAAAAATATACCGTAAGCGTTTCCTCGATCACAGATGTTTCTATCATTGACCCCGATGGCAACGCGGTTGACCCGTCCAAGTACACCGAAAAGATGAAGAGAATGTACAAGATAGCAGTGTGCAGACTCGCATCTATGGAAGGTACAAATCAGACTGTCGGTACAATAAGCGCAACATACACCGTAAAGGGTACATACAAACAGTATGAGGATTTCGTGAACCATATCTTCCAGCTCGACAGAGCGACATACATCTCCTCCGTTGTTTACCCGATAACCGAACCCATTCAGGAAGAGGAAGAGTCTGACGCAGTTTATGCCGACGAGAGCGGAAGCATTCTCTTCGGCACTCAGGCGAATGACCAGGAGACCTTTATAAAGGATTCTTCTCCTATCGAATACTCGATCACACTTGAATTCCTGTGCGTAGAGCCTATGGATAAGATGAAGACCATTACGGCTGAAAACACAGAGGTAGTAGTTGATCAGAGGCCTGCCGTTTATTAAGGAGGGCAACAATGCTTAAACGTTTCTATCGGCTGAAACGGCAGAAGGGCGTTGTGCTGTTCATGGTCATAGCGATAATGACACTTCTTATCGCTATGGCTACGACAGCCTATATGACAGCGCTTTCTTCGTACAAAACCGTAGTAAGCAACTATGATTTCTCACAGATGTACCTGTCGGCGATCTCAACTTCGGATATGCTCATCGAGGCGCTTACACAGGAAACATCACACGCGGGAGCAAAGCTCAACGATTACTCTATATTAAAGGCGAAAGTAAGCGGACTTGAATCCAATAAAATCCCCGATCCCCTGCCGACAGGGTATGTTTTCCCGTCGGTCGAAGGTTCCACAAAGTCGATCGCGGGTTACACAGACCAGACCGATCTTATAGAAAAGTCCCGCTCGGATCCTGCCGTTGACGGTATTCTTGATGCTGTTACTTTCAAGGTAGAGCTTGTAAAGCAGGAAGCCGAAAAGGTCGGCGGCGTTGAGACCGGCGCAAAACTGAACTATTTCAGACTTACCACCACCGCGTATTACCGCGGCAGCAGCGTTGCCGTACAGGATATGCTTTATCACAAGTCCGGCAGCAAGAATAAAAACCTTTACACGACATTCTTTACGGCAACAGGTCTGTCCGATGATTCGGGCGTACCGGATACAGGACGTGTCGTTGTTGTAAACTCTCACCATATCTCTGATGATACCTATTTCGAGAACCCTTATACTTTCATAGGTGTAGATGGCGCTAACAGAGATAATACATTCCAGGGCGGACTGACCACTTCCGGAAATCTTTATATGTATAAATTCACCGGCGGCAGTATAGCCGCACCCGAACCTGAAGTTATATACGAATATGACAGTGACGGCAATGTTGTGGGCGGTCATATCGGCTGGAAGGAAAGAAACGACTGGTTCGTCGGCGGCGACTATGTTACCCGCAGCGCAAACGCACAAGCAAGCCTTAACGGCAACAACCTCTATATCAAGGGCGACCTCGTTATTGCCAGCGACGGTCCTACCATAACCGCGGATAATGTTTACGTTCTCGGCAACATATACAATATGGGCGGCGGTGACACAACAATTAACGCTAACCTTTATGTCGGCGGAAACATATATAACTGCAACAACCCTACCATACAGGCAGGTGCATCCACCGACCCGGGACACATGCAGGAGTGCAAGACTGCAACAGGCTATGACAAACTCAATGTAACGTATTCTTCAAACGGTACCGCAAAGCTCAACGTAAGCGGAAATCACACCGAATATTCCTTAGAATATGATGCTGACGGCAAACCTACCGGAAGTATAAAGACCGAACCAAAGGCTAATGAACTCCATGTTTCCGCAGCTTCCCAGTTAAACGACCTTTTCAACGGAACTAAGGGTGCGGACTGGGATCCGAGTTCGACCACCAATATCGAAAACCAAATACCCTCCACCTCAAAAACAAGGGCGGATAAAAACAAACTTATCATAAGTGAAGAAAACGGCAATGCCGATGCTCCCGCAAAGTTCTACGTTGAGACAGGCGCAAATGAAAATCTCAGCTCAATGATGAGCTCAAAGACCGGAACAAATGATTATAAACCACTCAGTAACGGAAAGCCTCTGACAAACGAGCTTAACATTGAGTTCTCTATTTTCAACATAAATTCATGGGAGATCAAATCGTCGGACGAGATCACTAACGCGGGCGGCGCTATATCGACAACAACAAGCGATTCGGTGTCTTCCTCCGTAACTACACAGACTGTCGGCGCCGACGGGTATATTCATGTAGAAAAGACCAAGACAACCGACAAGAAGTTTGTTCCGGGTCATAATGCCAACCCTCCTTACGACTATACATGGATACCTGATTCATACGAGCCTCTCGCCACCCCGATAGTGGAAACAGAATCTTATGATGTAAAGGTAAGCGGATCAAATATCTCCTTAAAAAAGAGTGACGGTACAGTCCTTACCAGAAACGGCAACACTGCGACATTCAATTCCACTGACGGATCTGTCGCGACCGTTGAAATTAACGGAGATAATATCACAGTCGATATCCCGTATGACGCCAACGGTTATCTGCTCGGACTCTATGATGTTCCCAACAAGAACGGTACACTTGATTACAGATTCGGGACAATGCCGGATGAAGTAGATCCCGTTACGTTGGGCATATTAACAGAACACACCATGAACGTAATGCTAAAAGCAAACTTTGATGACGGTACCGGCGGCACCAAGGATATGAATAATTTCAACGCGTTCTCGTGGCGCAACGGAAAAGAAGGCTCGTCCGGACATACTACCAATGTAAGCCTTGTGGATTATAATGATAAATCTGCATCGGGAACAGGCAACATAATATTTGAAATGGGCAACTATGATCCCGCAGCAGATAAATATACCACTCAGTCGCCTTCGGCTATGGTGCCCACTTATTATGAAGGTCAGAAGCTTTCTGTCGGAACGCTCAACCAGACTGATTATCTTTCAGGCGGAAAGTGGCAGAACGATAACGATATAAAGACCAAGTTTCTTCAAGCCGGTACACCGTACCCCAACAGCGGATATGAAAACCATATACTCTTTGTGTCCAACAAGAGAAACGAAACGGCGATTTACGGCAATCAGATAAACCACACATTCTGCGGTTACTATTATGCTCCGTTCGGTAAGTATGTTTCATCCGGAAGAGGCGGCGGCGATACTCCTATCTTCGGCGGAATGATAGTTTCTGTTTACGAATCCGACCTCGATTACTGGATCTACTGTTCGCCCGACCCGGAACTCATGGATAAGCTCTTCCAGAATATGGGTGACAACGGCGGCAGCGGCGGCACGAACGAGTGGGCTTTGAATGAAGGCAAAAACTACATGGGTTAAACGGCATACCCTATGAAAGGACAGCTTTTTATGAAAAAAATCAGAAGATTATATCAATACAAGGGATTTACTCTTGTAGAGTGCGTCATCGCGATAGCTGTGTTTGCCGTGCTGACATCTATGATAATGCTCATTCTTGCACAGACGACTGCGCTTTCAAAAAAGGCGTCGGAAAACGAGGACAATCTGAACGACCTTGTTCAGAACGTCGTTTCGGATAAGTCGCCGAAAGTTTACGGAGCAGATTCCGAGGTAATGCATTTTACCTTCGGAAACTCTCCTACGGGCGATGACCCCAATAATGACTTTTACATAACTTACACTACCATTGACGGTATGAAGAACTATGTAAAATGCCCCGGCAAGCCCGCAACAGCCACGGAAGCCGCGGTACCGTGCGGAAATGTTGCAAGCCTTATAGATTATCTCGACTATATCTATGACAGCACAGAATACAAGAACGATCCGGATAAAGCGAAATATTCCATTACGCACTGGTTCGGCACCGCACCGAATGACAGGCTTATCTGCCCGAAGTGCGGTCTTATAAGACAGTGCTCCGCGGTACAGTTCACCTGCCTTTCCTGTTCCCTTGAAACAACGCTGCATTTTACAGCGTATGACCCTGCGAACATCAATACAAAGTATATCTATATCAATAAGGGAAATAACACGATATGCTGCGGTCAGTGCGGAAGCGGCAACGTTGTTGAGTCAGGTATGATAGGCGCAGACGGAACTATAGATGCTTCGGTCACCTCAGATGCGACATTCAATGTGAGCGGCATACGCACAAACGCTATAAGATACGGAAATGTAAAGCCCTATAAGGAAGAGGAAGATATTCTTAAGCTCATCACCCTCAGTGCTACCAGCGAGGATCCGGTAGAGAACTATACAATGTCCATTTCAGCTCAGCCGAAGAAGTCGATGTCTTCACCGGTAGAGTACAAGGTGTCCATAAATATCACCGATCCTATCGGACCGACATCGGCAGGTGATGACGGTACCGCAATGGTAACTTTGAAGCTGCCCGGGACATATATTTGTAACGTTCTTCCCAGTCTCAGCGTCAATACCCCGGGCGGTACGCCGGTGGCGGGAAATCCGAGCGTTGCGATAGCCGCCAGCTCAAATGTCAAGAGTTCCACCGAGCCGTCGGCTTTGCAGATAACAGGTATAACCGACACCAAGCGCTCAAGCATACAGTTCAGCTTTACACTCGCAAATTACGCGAACGCGCATAACTTTGAGGACGACTATATAGCTGAATTCACGAAAGCACATAGCCCCGCACCGTCAACAGATATGAACTATACCACTTCGGACTGTGCACTTACGCGGTATTGGTTCAGATCACCGACGAATACCATTCAGAACGACAGAACATCTGCAAACGGCAAGATCCTGTTACCGTCATAAGAGAGGAGGTCTTTCGGCATGATAAAGTTTTTCGCAAAACGTAAATACCGCAAGGGCTTCACTCTTACGGAAACTATCGTGGTAGTAGCACTTATCGCGATCATCATGGCTTGTGTCGTTGCTTTCGGTACTCCTGTGCGCGGAATGGTAAGACATACCGCCGACAAGGACAGTGCTCTTACGATCAACAAGATCATGGGCGATTATGTTGAGCGAAGGCTGTCTTTCGCCAATAAAATGGATATTTTTGTCGGCAAGACATATAACAGTCTTGATGCCGATATCATCAGCGCGTTCAACGATTACCTGAACACCATAAATAACGATTCTACGTGCAGTGCAGGAATACTTGTGTTCAAGCAGGCGCTCGATATAAACGGGGACGGCGTAATTGATGATACGAATGACGAGTACTGTTTCAAGCTTGTGGATTACAAGATACCCAAGGGAGCATCTTCAACGCTTCCTTCACAGGCCGCTCTGATCGCTGATGATAATCTTGTGTTCACCGATGAATTCTACGGCGGACTTCAGAATGTCGCTGAGGTGCTCTGTCATGATACGGTATCGGGAAAGGCGATAGATGTCAATGCCGCGAATAAGGCGTATATCACTTTCCGTATCAACTCGTTCCTGGCTAAAGAGAATGGCATGATAAGGCCTTCGGATCTCAAGACGCTTTACAGCGAGACGAAAAGTGCTCCGACAGGCAATGATATCGCCAAAATGAACACGATCCTCAATTCCCCGACATTCCTGAGTGAAAATGATTTCATCGCAAAGGAGACATTTTCATTCGCAGTAGAGAATCTCAAGGGTACGAATAAAACCGAACCCGTGTACACTGTCCCCGGCGATCCGACTTCACTCATAGATCACTATGAAATCGTTTCACAACCGCCGGTGCTCAACGTACGCAGATATGATGACGGTACAGATATAGTGATTTTCTATAATATCAAGAAATACAAGAATTTCTGATGACAGGTTGTCTCCCGCTCCCTCTGGCGCGGGAGGACAGCGAGGCCGGCACAGCTTTGCTGCGCCGCGCTCGGTGTCCATGACAAAAAAAGCCCCGGGAGTTTTCGCCCCCGGGCTTGACTGACATTATATGAAGTGCAGGTACCAATCTATTATCCGTTCGCCTATCAGATAGGCGGTGATTATCCCGACGGAAAGATACGGTCCGAATACCACCTGCCGCTTGCAGGTCACTTTCGTGACTTTTTCGTTGGTCATCACAATGGATATCGCAAATTTTGATACATCGGCAAGCTCTGCATCGAGCCGCGCGTTCAGATCGTCGAGATCGGGTGTACCGTTCCAGAGCTTAGGGTCGAGACAGTCCCGCGCAATATCGGACTTTCCGTTGAAAATGCTGCCGTAGATCACTTCGGTCTTATCGGCAAGCACGTAGATGTCCTTGGCTTTCTGATCCTCGTACCATTCTTTGGCGATCTCGGGCGGACGCTCACGCGCAAGCTTGTTTACGGACTTCGGCACTGAGAGAAGTTCGATCGTTCCGCCAACTGCCCCGAGGATTATACCGAGCGCCGCGGCAACGATAACATTCTTCCAGCCGAGCAGCAGTCCCGCTGCCGCCATGAGATGAACATCTCCGCCGCCCATTGCGCCGAACATTGCAAGCACTGCGAAAGGCACGGCTATCACGACAGCGCCGATGAGGTGGTCATACCACGGCATATCTTCCGTAACTGCGGACATTATCGTAGCTATGACCCCGAGCACCGCTATCACGATGCTGCAGCCGTAGGGGATCTCCATTCTGTCAACGTCAACGCCGCTTGCGACCACAAGAGCCGCGATAAGCACAAACGCAAGTATCAGTGAGATACGAAGTCCGAGTACCATGACCGACGCCGTAAACGCCGCGGCGGTGATAAGCTCCACTATCCAGTATCGCGGAGAGATCCTCGCTTTACAGTAACGGCATCTGCCAAGCAGGAATATGTAGCTGAGTATCGGCACAAGGTCGAGTGCGCCGAGCTGATGACCGCAGCTCATGCAGTGGCTTCGGTTGTGAGCTCCTGAAATGGGCTCGTGGTTCGGAACACGGATTATAACGACATTGAGGAAGCTCCCGATGACCGCGCCGAGGATAAATGTAATAACTATCACCACTATCGTATATAAAGGCGGTATAAGCGGGTCAAAAATATTTATCATTTCATTCATTCCTTTCGGGAATTCTGTACTTTAATATATTTTAGCACAAATCCATAGCAATATCAACCTATAATCGAAATTTATTTGTGCGGTAAAACGCATTTTAATAATAAATCCGGAGGTCAGCAAATGAAAAACATACCCATAGGTCAGATCCTGCTTGAAAGCGGATACATCACCAAGCAGCATCTGGAGGACGCGCTTGTAAAGCAGAAGGAAACAGGCAAGAAGCTCGGTGATATGCTTCTCGATCTGGGTTACGTTTCCGAGACCCAGCTCGCACAGGCTCTTTCACAGAGACTTAAGGTTCCGTTCATAGATCTTACGACCACAAAGATCGAGACCGAGGCTGTCAAGAAGATACCCGAGGCGATAGCAAGAAAGAACTGCGTTATCGCGTACCGCGTCAACAACGGACGTCTTTACGTCGCTACAAATGATCCTGTAAACTTCTATATTTTTGAAGAGCTCAAGATCCAGACGGGTATGGAGATAAATCCCCAGCTCGCGACACGCTCGTCCATCAACGAAGCTATCAGTAAGGTGTATTCCGCAGCCACCGTGTCCAACGTTATGGGCGATATCGACAAGGAGTACGACTCCAACGCGGCGCTCATGGCGGAGCAGGCTGAACAGGACGCTTCCGAAGAGCGTATAGACAACGCGCCGGTAGTTAAGCTCGTTAATACTATCATCGAGTCCGCTTACCGTGACAGAGCCTCTGATATCCACATAGAGCCTTTCAAGGACAGAACAAGGATCCGTTACCGTATAGACGGCGAATGCGTGGAGAAAATGGCTATCAAGCCCACAGTCCATAACTCGCTCATCACACGTATCAAGATCCTCGGTGGTATGAACATCGCCGAAAAGCGTATCCCGCTCGACGGACGTTCCTCCGCGACGATCGACGGCGTTGTACAGGATCTTCGTATTTCGACCATACCGACAGTTTACGGCGAAAAGTGCGTTATCCGACTTCTTGCCACAGGCGACGAGAAGGCAAGAAAGATTACCGACCTCGGTATGACGGATTACAACTATGAAATGTTCAAGCAGATAATCCGCTGTCCAAACGGCGTTATGCTTGTTACGGGACCTACGGGTTCCGGTAAGTCCACAACGCTTTACGCGACCCTCGGTGAGCTTTCAAAGCCGAACGTAAACATAGTTACCGCCGAGGACCCTGTGGAAAAGAAGATAGACGGCGTAAACCAGTGCCAGATGAACGAAAAGGCGGGCATGACCTTCGCGGCGGCTCTGCGTTCAATACTCCGTCAGGACCCCGATATAGTAATGGTCGGAGAGATACGTGACGGTGAGACTGCCGATATCGCTATAAGAGCGGCTATCACGGGACACCTTGTGCTCTCGACACTGCATACGAACGACGCGGCTTCGACAATACTGCGTCTTGTGGATATGGGCGTTGCGCCTTACATGGTGGCTTCCTCACTGGTCGGAGTTATCGCACAGCGACTTGTAAAGCTCCTCTGTCCCGATTGCCGCGAGAAGATCCTTCTCGAAGACCCCGCAGACTTAAAGCTCGTCGGCAAGGATAAGCCCGTAGAGATATACCAGCACCACATCGGCGGCTGTCGGAACTGCCACAATACAGGCTTCAAGGGCAGAACCGCTATCCACGAGATAATCGTTTCCTCAAACGACATCAAGGAGCTTATCGCGGCGAACGCTACCGCGGAGCAGATAGGCATACAGGCACGCAAGAACGGTACAAGACTTCTTCGTGACAACGTTGCCGACATGGTGCTCGCGGGAAAGACCACAATGGATGAGCTTGTAAAGGCAACATACTCCGTATAACGCGTATCGGATAACAATAATCAGGATTGGAGAAATAATATGAGCAGCAACAATACTATTGATATCAATCAGATCCTCGACGAGACAAGAGCAATGGGAGCCTCCGACCTTCACTTCACCGCAGGACTTCCGCCTATCGTAAGACTTCACGGTAACATCAAGAAGGTCTCGGGTTACCCCGACTGTACCGAGCCTATCATCGTAAACGTCATCAACCAGATAACCTCCATAAAGCACAAGCAGACCATTCAGAAGGGTCTCGACGCCGACTTTTCCTACGTTTCCAACTCGGGTCACAGACACCGTGTCAATGTATATAGACAGAGAGGCTATCACGCTGTCGCAATGCGACTTCTGCGAAACGACATACCGACCCTCAAAGACTTGTATCTGCCCGACATTCTCGGAGATTTCGCCCTCAAGCCCCGTGGACTTGTGCTTGTAACAGGCCCTACGGGTTCGGGTAAATCCACCACCCTCGCGGCTATGATAGACCACATCAACCGTCAGAAGAACTGCCACATCATCACTATCGAGGACCCTATCGAGTATCTGCACAATCATAAGCAGTCCATGCTCAACCAGCGTGAGATAGGCGTCGATGTCGACAGCTTCGCAGGCGCGCTCCGTGCGGCTCTTCGTGAAGACCCGGACGTTATCCTCGTCGGAGAGATGCGTGACTTCGAGACTATAAACGCTGCAGTTACCGCGGCGGAAACAGGACATCTCGTGCTCTCCACGCTGCATACCACGGGTGCCGCGGATACCCTCGACCGTATCATAGACGTTTACCCGCCTCACTCACAGGGTCAGATACGCTCACAGCTCGCAAACTCAATGGTAGGCGTTGTTTCCCAGACGCTCTGCGCTACCACCGATGGAAAGGGGCGTGTTGCGGCGCTTGAGATAATGGCGGCTACCGACCCGATACGCGCGATGATACGTGAAGGCAAGATATTCCAGATCCCAAGCTCGATCGCAACGGGACGCAAGGACGGAATGTTCTCACTCGACCAGGATCTCGCCCGTCTTGTAAGAAACGGACGTATCTCCAACGAGCTTGCACTTTCAAGGTGCCAGGATCCTTCCGAGTACAAGAGATTCTTACAGATGACATAAGGGAACCTCTAAAAACCCAATTTGAGAGAAAAAGAGCTAGCCACGCCGTCTACTGCGTCAAACCTCCTAACCGGGCGCCAGCCCGGCTTCGTCGGCTTTCCTTGTATCCGACGAGGCTATCTCATTTTCTCTTTT
>JAGBLA010000136.1 GCA_017635675.1 Ruminiclostridium sp. | reverse complement strand
GTATTACGATGAATATATCAGCAGCCACGAGGACTGGAAGAAAGTAGCTATCTTTGCGGACGAGGGTATCACCGGCACTCAGGCGAAGAAACGGCCGGAGTTCCTCAAAATGATCAGATACTGCCGTCGAGGGAGCATTGATATAATACTTGCAAAATCCGTGAGCCGCTTCGCCCGTAACACAGTGGAGAGTTTACAGTATGTCCGTGAGCTGAAAGCGCTGGGAATCGCAGTCATCTTTGAGAAAGAGAACATCAATACCCTTGAACAGTCAGATGAAATGCTGCTGACGATATTCTCATGGTTCGCGCAAGCGGAATCCGAGAGTATCAGCAAAAACGTGTCATGGGGAATCCGTCGCTCCTTCGAGCAGGGAAAATTCAGTATGGCAGCTATCTTCGGCTACGAAAAGGACGAAAACGGCGATCCACGGATAGTTCCCGAACAAGCGGAAACGGTTAGGCTGATATATGATATGTTCCTCGGCGGCGCGAGCTACCGCAATATAGCTGACAGGCTCATAGAGCAGAACACCCCGAATGCCCGCGGAGCCGTCAAATGGTCGATCTCGACAATATCGAGCATACTTCAGAACGAGAAATACGCGGGAGACGCGCTCCTGCAAAAGACATACACGGTCGATTGTATATCCAAGAAAACCAAGAAGAACACCGGAGAGTTGCCGATGTACTATGTGAGCGACCACCATGAGGCGATAATCGACCGCGACACCTTCAACAAGGTGCAGGTGGAGATCAGCCGACGGAACTGCTTGAAAAAGGCATCGGGCAAGGAAACGAACAACAACGGGCAGTACAGCGCCAAATACGCACTGACAGAGCGGATGTACTGCGCCGAATGCGGCGCGGCGTACCGCAGGACAACATGGACGGCAAAGGGCTACAAAGAGATCGTGTGGCGCTGTGTTAGCCGTCTGGAGAGCGGAAAGAAGAAATGCAAGCATTCCTCGACCGTCCACGAAGAAAGCCTCCACAGAGCCGTTGTGAGTGCGATAAACGACTTCTGCAAGATAGGCGAAGATGTGAGAACTGCACTGAGAGCTGGTATCCAAGAGGTTGTGATACCGGACGGACAGATAATCTCGCAGCTCGAACAGCTTCGCTCGGAACGCAGCGACGAGATCAGTAGACTGCTGGAATTGTCGCTCACCGAGACAGACTACACCAAATATGACGGAGAGTTCAAACGGCTCTCCGATGAAATAGATGCCATAAACGAGCAGATCAGAGCCGAGCGTGAGAAGCTGACCAATCATTCGGTCACGACTGACTCCGTTCGGGAGCTGCTCGACGAACTTGACCAAACCGAGTTCGGGCTTACGGAATACGATGACAGCATGACCCGCCGGTTCGTTGAGCGGATAGATGTCATCGATAAGCACACCATTAAGATCACCTTCCTCGGCGGGCATCAGACCGAGCAGGTGTTTGAATAAATCTCCTCCCCTATATTCGCCCTGCCGAGGCATACACTTCGGCGGGGCTTTACTTATGAAAACAATAACTTTTTAGTTTTATAATAAATTGTGTTGACAAATGCTGAGAAATGAGATATAATAAAGGAAACCCGTGAACTGCGTTGTTCAAGGGAAATACATAGCTCAGGAGAAACGACTATGACAAAGGCAGAACTCATTTCGGCTATCGCGGAAAAGACCGAGCTTACAAAGAAGGACTCCGGCAAGGCTCTTGACGCTTTGACCGAGGTCATCACGGAAACACTTGCAAAAGGCGACAAAGTACAGCTAATAGGCTTCGGTACATTCGAGTCTCGCGCTCGTGCTGCAAGAACAGGTGTAAATCCGCAGACAAAGAAGAAAATCAAGATCAAGGCAACAAATGTTCCAGCGTTCAAGGCAGGACAGGCTTTGAAGGACGCTGTAGCAAAGTAAGCAATTATTCACTTTTGGAGTGATTATTCTCGGGCGAAGAAAAAAATCTAAAGCGTTCGACAGAGACACGGGCATTCGCCCGTTTTACCGTCCGCTACTTTTCAGTAACGGGCGGTTTTTTCTGCCCCGCTGTCCGGAGTTTGATATATGTTTTGCAACATACTCACACGGGCATTCGCCCGTTTCGCCGCCCGCTACTTTTCAGTAACGGGCGGTTTTTTCTGCCCCGCCGTCCGGAGTTTTCAAAGATCTAAAGCGTTCGGTACAGACACGGCAGTCGCCGTTTATCCGTCTGTTACTATTCAGTAATTGGCGGTTTTTTCTGCCCCGCTGTCCGGAG
>JAGBLA010000135.1 GCA_017635675.1 Ruminiclostridium sp. | reverse complement strand
TGAGGTAATCGGTTATAAGCCGTCCGCTGTTACTTTCATAGTTCGGGAATGTTATGAAATGAGCGTCGGGAAGTTTTTCGCGGAGCATTTCGAGCTGTGTGGACTTACCGCTTCCGTCAAGCCCTTCTATAACAATAAGCTTGTTCATATATGAACACCTCCGACACGCTTGATCGATATTAATATATTTTACCATATTTATGTAAAACAGTCAAGAGGTTTTGTGTTTATTTCTGTAATTGACAATAACGTGCCGATATGGTAAAATAAAATACATCATTTGTAAAAAGAGGGATAATATGCTGATACTTGCAAGTAAGTCACCGCGAAGAAAAGAGCTTATGTCGCTTATCACGAAAGATTTTGAGATAATCCCGGCTGTGGGAGAGGAGCGCGCTGACAGGAACCTGCCGCCCGAAGAGTATGTACGTGAGCTCGCACGGCACAAAGCAGAGGAGGTCGCTGTATCACACAAAGGTGATACTGTGATCGGTGCGGACACGATAGTTGCGATAGACGGACAGATACTCGGAAAGCCTTCTGACAGAGCGGACGCGATAAGAATGCTGAAACTTCTTTCGGGCAGAGAACATTATGTATATACCGGAGTGTGCATAATTAACGATAATGAGAACGCGGCGTTTTCCGAGGAGACCGGCGTATGTTTCTTCACGCTTACGGAAGCTGAAATAACTGCATACACAGATACCGGTGAGCCCTTTGATAAAGCCGGGGCTTATGGCATACAGGGCGTCGGAGCGCTTCTTGTGAGCGGAATATCGGGTGACTATTACAATGTCATGGGGCTTCCTGTTGGAAGGCTTTACCGTGAGATGAAACAGCTCGGTGTAATATAACAAAAATCTATTGATTTTTTTACCGGAAAATGGTATAATATAATTTATAGTATCTGCGGGTGGTGAAAAAACGAATGAAACTTATTGATGTTGGCTACGGAAACAGGATAAACGGTGACAGAATAGTTGCGGTCGTGAGCGCGGAATCGGCTCCGGCAAAGCGTCTTGTATCAGCCGCAAAGGATAAGAACATGGCGATAGACGCGACCTGTGGAAAAAAGACCAAGACCGTTATAGTAATGGACAGCGGTCATATCGTCATGTCCGCAAAGAATTCGGAAAGTATTGAATTGTGACGTTCTTGAAATTATTCGATATGAACAACCAGGAGGATTATCATGGCAAAAGGAATACTTATAGTTGTATCTGCACCGGCGGGCTGTGGAAAGGATACGATACTTGAACAGGCTCTGAAGGCGAATAGCAACCTATATTACTCGGTCTCCGCAACATCGCGTGCAATGCGGCCGGGCGAGACTGACGGCGTCAGCTATTATTTCAGAACACGTGAACAGTTTGAGGAAATGATAAAAAACGGAGAACTGCTCGAATACACGGAATATGTCGGAAACTACTACGGAACGCCGAAAAAGGCAGTTACCGATATGCTCGAAGCTGGCAAGGACGTCATACTGAAGATAGAGATAGAGGGAGCGGCAAATGTCCGCAAAATGTTCCCGGACTGCACAATGGTGTTCATACTGCCGCCGAGTTTCAAGGAGCTTGACCGCAGACTTCATAAGCGCGGTACTGAAACGGACGATGTTATAAAACAGCGCCTTGAAACTGCCCGCAGGGAGCTTACATTCGCTGAAAACTACGATTACCTGATAACGAACGCGGCACTTGAAGACGCGGTCGATGATTTTCTGGCTGTAGTACGCGCAGAAAAGTGCAGACGCAGCAGCCGTCCGGGAATTATAGAGGAACTTCTCTCTGAATGAGCTCTCATAAATACGCGCTTGTAGCGGTAGAAAAGGCGACTTTCGCGTTTGACAGGCTGTTTACATACGAGATACCCGCGGGCATGGAAATAACTGTGGGTATGAGAGTTGTGATACCGTTCGGAAAATCCGACAAAAACCGAATTGGCATTGTATTCGGACTTAGCTGTGAAAAGCCTTCGGGCGCTGTAAAGATGATATTTTCTCCGGCGGATGACGGAAGCTTTCTGAATGAGGAGATGCTGTCCCTTGCTGAATATATGCGCGAAAGCACATTCTGTACATATTATGACGCTGTGCGAACAATGCTGCCGCCGGGGCTTGCGGTGTATATAAACCGCAAACACTCGATAAATCTTAGCGCGGCTCGGATAATGCAGGCGAACGGCGAGCTGACACAGGCGGAAATCGAGCTTATTGAGCTTTCGGAGAAATGTTCAGGTGAAAAAGAGCTTGAAGAGTTTCTTTCGGCTCCCGGACACGCTGAAACTGTAAAAAAGCTCACGGAAAAGCGTATAATAATGGTTCATGAAAGCGTTAAGCGCAAAGTCGGAGACATGACAGAGAAGACCGTTCAGCTTACCGGAAAGGATATCAGCGAAATAAAGCTTTCTCCTAAGCAGAAGCACGTGATAGATACACTTGAAGAAGTGGGAACAGCAACTGTCAAGGAGCTGTGCTACCTGAGCGCGGTGACCGAGTCTGTAATAAAACGGCTTGCGGATAAGGGGATACTTGAGATAACCGAAGCGGAAGTATCCCGCGCCGAGAGCGGAGAGGCTTATGCCTCGGAAAACCTGTCTGACATCGTGTTTTCGCCTCTCCAGCAGCGCACTTATGACGGGCTGCGAGAGCTCATGGACGCGGAAGAACCTAAATGCGCGCTGCTGCACGGGATAACCGGCAGCGGCAAAACATCGGTATTCATAAAGCTTATCGAGCATTGCCGTGATATCGGCAAAACATCTATACTTCTTGTTCCCGAAATAGCCCTTACTCCCCAGACCGTAGGAAAATTCCGCAGCCTTTTCGGCAATTCCGTTGCTATAATCCACAGCAGCCTTTCACTCGGCAGACGCGCGGACGAATACAAGCGTATCCGCTCGGGTGAAGCCCGTATAGTGATAGGCACGCGAAGCGCGATATTTGCACCTGCGGACAACATCGGCATCATAGTGATAGACGAAGAGGGCGAACACACCTACAAATCCGAGATGTCACCCCGATATCATGCCCGTGATATCGCAAAACAGCGCTGTTTCAGGCATAAGGCGATGCTGCTTCTTGCCTCTGCCACGCCCTCGTTCGACAGCTATTATAATGCTCTGAACGGCAGATACAGCCTGTTTGAGATGAACGAGAGATACAGCCGCGCTGTGCTGCCGGAAGTAAAGATGATAGACATGAAAGTTGAGGCGGAGCGAGGCAACCGCGGGAATTTCAGCGATGAACTGCTCGAACAGCTGTCCCTTAACCTTGACCGCGGCGAACAGTCAATGCTGCTTCTCAACAGGCGCGGGTACCACACCTATGTAACATGTGTCCGCTGCGGAGCGGTTGAGGAATGTCCGAACTGCAGCATTCCCCTCACATACCATAAGACAAACAACAGCCTTATCTGCCACTACTGCGGGTACAGCAAGAAGATGCCGTCTTCCTGCGAAAAATGCGGAAGCAAATTCCTGTATTCCTCGGGGACAGGCACCCAGCGCATAGAGGACGAGATAAAGCAGTATTTCCCGAGTGCCCGTGTGCTTCGCATGGACGCTGATACTACCATGTCGAAGTATTCGTATGAAAGACGTTTCAAGGAGTTTGCCAACAACGAATATGACATTATGGTCGGCACCCAGATGATAGCCAAAGGGCTGAATTTCGAGAATGTCACCCTTGTTGGAGTTCTGCTTATCGATCGTTCATTATACGCGGGAGATTATCTCGGCTATGAAAAGACTTTTTCGCTTATAACGCAGGTGGTCGGGCGTTCCGGGCGCGGTGAGAAAAAGGGAAGAGCGTACATTCAGACCTACTCTCCCGACCACTATGTTCTTGAGCTTGCGGCAAAGCAGGATTACAAAGGCTTCTACGAACAGGAGATACAGGTGCGCAGCGCGCTGATATTTCCTCCGTTCTGTGATATATGTATGATAGCGTTCTCGTCGGCTGACGAAAATGAGCTGAATAAAGCATCGGTGAAGTTCCGCGATGCTCTGAAAGCCGCTTCCGACGGACATGGAAAAGATATCCCTGTAATAATTCTCGGTCCGACTTCAAGCGGACGGATAAACGGCAGTTTTCGTTCAAAAATAGTAGTAAAGTGCCGTAATGACAGAAGATACAGGGAAATGCTCAGAACAGTGATGCTTGAAGCGGATAAGCTCCCGGAGTTCAGAAAAGTAAGTTTTTACGTTGATTTCAACGGTGAAATAATATAGGGAAAAAAGAAAGGAAAAAAGAGAGATGGCACTAAGAAACATTGTAAAATTCGGGGACGACAGGCTCCGCAAGAAATGCCGGGAGGTAACGGATTTCAACGACAAGCTGTGGGTGATGCTCGATGATATGTATGAAACGATGAAACAGTCGGACGGCGTAGGTCTTGCGGCTCCCCAGATAGGCATACTCCGCAGAGTCGTGGTGATAGATATCGGAGAGGGTCCTGTTGAGCTGATAAATCCTGTGATAACGAGCATGAAAGGCAAGCAGCGTGAGGTGGAGGGCTGTCTTTCCTCGCCCAATCAGTGGGGATATGTTGAGCGCCCCGCAAAGGTAAAGGTCACAGCGTTCAATCGCTACGGCAAGGAATTCAAAATAGAGGGGACCGAGCTGCTCGCCCGTGCGCTCTGCCATGAGATAGACCACCTTAACGGTATATTGTTCACCGATCTTGCGGACGAAATGGTTGATCCCGCGGATCTTGAAGAGAACGAAAACAAGGGTAAAAACAAAAAGAGGAAATAAGAAGCATGAAGATAGTATTTATGGGAACTCCGGATTTTGCGGTGCCATGCCTTGAAGCGCTTATAAACGCGGGTCACGAGGTTGCGGCGGTATTCACCCAGCCCGATAAGCCTAAGAACCGCGGACATAAAATGACGCCGCCGCCGGTAAAGGAATGTGCCGTATCGCATGATATCCCGGTATATCAGCCGCTTTCGCTCTGACGAAGCAAAAGCGAGGATGCTGCCGCGGCGTATGACACGCTTTGCGGGATATCTCCGGACTGTATAGTTGTGGTAGCTTACGGACAGATACTTCCCGCCGAGGTACTCGGACTGCCCCGATACGGCTGCATCAACGTCCATGCGTCGCTTCTCCCGCGGTACAGGGGTGCCGCACCGATACAGCACTGCATTATAAACGGCGAAAAAGAGACCGGCGTCACCACTATGTATATGGCTGAGGGGCTTGATACCGGCGATATGATACTTACCGACAGGATAGAGATAGGCGAGCGCATAACCGCGTCGGAGCTTCACGATGAGCTTTCGGCAATGGGCGCGCGTCTTATAGTGAAAACGCTCGATGAGGTGGAAAAAGGCACGGCTCCGCGTATCGCGCAGACCGATGAGAACACCTGCTACGCTTCTATGCTCACAAAGGAAATGTGCAGGATAGACTTCTCTCAGCCCATAGACAAGGTGTATGATCTTATACGCGGTATGTCCGCAAGCCCATGTGCGTTCACATTTCTTGAAGGTAAGCGTTTCAAGGTCTATTTTGCTGAAAAGACCGATATCGCTGCCGATGCACCGGCGGGAACTGCCGTCGATGACAGGCTGGGGGTTTCATGCGGAGGCTATGTGCTGCGCCTTACCGACATTCAGGCTGAGGGCGGCAAGCGTATGATGTCCGACGCGTTCCTCAGAGGAAAAAAGGTGCCTGCCGGAACGGTATTCGGAGAATAAGGAGAGACCATGTTTATAATTGCGGCCGAGGAGTTCTCGATATACAACACACTGTATGATGTTTTCGCGGGAAGGTTTTCCGGGCTTGTGCTATGGGGAATGATAATATTCTCGCTTATCTGCCAGGTGAGGGTGAAATCCACGTTTTCAAAGTACAACCGTATCCGAACAGTAAGCGGTGCCACAGCCGATACAGTGGCAAGGCAGATACTTGACATGAACGGGCTGTACAATGTTCAGATAATGCACGTGCCGGGTCAGCTCACCGACCATTTCGACCCGCGCAGCAATATCGTAGCGCTGTCCGACAGCACCTACGGCAACGCGACGGTGGGTGCGATAGGCGTGGCGGCGCACGAGTGCGGACACGCGATACAGTATGCCAACAACTATACGCCGATAAAGCTCAGACAGACGATATATCCGCTTGTGAATTTTTGTTCCGGCGCGTGGTTCTGGGTGCTCACGATAGGCTTTTTTCTTGAGATGATGTTCGTTATCGAAGTAGGGATAGCGTTCTATATGATAGTCGTGGCGTTCCAGCTGATAACGCTTCCGGTCGAGTTCAACGCAAGCAACCGTGCTATAAAAACGCTTGACGAGAACATGATACTCACGGGTGAGGAGCTTACAGGGGCGAAGAAAACTCTCAGCGCGGCGGCAATGACCTACGTGGCGAGCTTCCTTACCTCGCTGGTGCAGCTTTTGAGGCTCGTGCTGCGCTTTATCGGAAGGCGAGACTGATATGACGGGCAGGGAAAGAGTTTTCGGTCTGTTGGTGCGCGCCCATAAGGACGGCGCGTATTCAAACCTGCTGCTCGATGCCGAGCTTTCGGGGAACGCCGCCGACAAAGCGTTCATCACAGCTCTTTTCTACGGAACAGCCGAGCGCAGGATGACCCTCGACCACGTCATAAGAGCGCATTCCAGAGTGGAGTTCGACAGTATAGACGCCGAAACGCTGCAATTGCTGCGAATGGGGATATATCAGCTTATGTACATGGATATCCCCGAAAGTGCCGCAGTAAACGAAACTGTAAAGCTGGCTCCGGAGCGCTCAAAGGGGTATGTGAACGCTGTGCTGCGTTCATTTCTGCGCGGCGGAAAAGTATTGCCGACTGAGGGGCTGGACGAGCTTAGTGCTATGTCTGTGAAGTATTCCTGCGCACGGTGGATAGTGAAGATGTGGGCGGGAGAATACGGCATGGAGCGCACGGAGAAGATGCTTTCCGCCGCTTTCGGAAGACCTCCGGTGTTTGCACGTGTGAATACCACGGTATGCGATGCTGACGATCTTATATATGAGCTTGCCGAAGATGGAGTGAAGTCCGGAGAATACAGCGAGAGCTGTGTGCTGATAGAAAGCCCGGGCAGCATAGAAACACTGCGAGCATACAAAAACGGACTGTTCCATGTGCAGGATATCTCATCTCAGCTATGCTGTGAGGCGCTCGACCCACAGCCCGGTGATACTGTCATTGACCTTTGCGCGGCTCCTGGCGGAAAGACGTTCACGCTCGCGGAGCTTATGAACGGCAGTGGACACGTGTATTCCTCCGATATTTATGAGAACCGCTGTGAGCTTATACGCAAGGGCGCGGCAAGGCTCGGGCTCGGTAATGTTACAGTTGCCGCGGCGGACGCTGCGGTATTCGAACGGCAGTTACCGCAGGCTGACAGAGTGCTGTGTGACGTTCCGTGTTCCGGTCTCGGAGTTATGCGCCGCAAGCCCGAGATAAAGTATAAGCGCAAGGACGAGATCGCGGGACTTCCTGAGATACAGCGTAAAATAATCACAAACGCGAAAAACTACGTAAAACCGGGCGGGAGGCTGGTGTATTCCACCTGTACGCTTTGCCGCGCTGAAAATGAGGATATAGCAGAATGGTTTGCGGCAGAAAACCCGGACATGAAGCCTATAACAATGACAGTACGCATTCCCGGCGAGGGTGACGGTGACGGCTTTTTCACTGCCGTGTTTGACAGGGTAAAATGAATAAAACAGATATACTTTCCATGACGCTTGCCGAGCTTGAAACGGACATTACAGCTCTCGGCGAGAAGAAATTCCGTGCGGGTCAGCTTTACAGCTGGCTGCATAGTAAGCGGATAACCGAATTTTCGCAGTGTACCGACCTGTCGAAACAGCTTATAGCGAAACTTGACGAGAAGTTCGATATTCGGCGTGCAAAAACAGTCCGCAAGCTTGTGTCGAAACTCGACGGGACTGTGAAGTACCTGTATGAGTTCCCGGACGGCGAGCGTGCCGAGACTGTACTTATGAGCTATGAGCACGGAAACTCCATGTGCATATCCACCCAGGTAGGCTGTAAAATGGGGTGCAGTTTCTGTGCCTCCACAAAAGCGGGCTTTGTCAGAGACCTTGAACCGTCGGAGATGCTCCTCCAGATATACGAGAGCGAGCGCGACAGCGGCAGAAAGGTGGAAAGCCTTGTACTTATGGGCATAGGGGAGCCGCTTGATAATTATGACAATGTGATCAGGTTCCTCGGGCTGCTGTCCTCGGAAAAGGGAAAAAACATGAGTCTTCGGCATGTTTCATTATCTACCTGCGGCATAGTTCCGCGCATACGTGAGCTTGCGGATATGAAGACAGGGCTTACGCTGTCGGTATCGCTGCACGCGCCGACAGACGAGAAAAGAAGCGCGATAATGCCGATAAACAAGCGCTATGACACAGGGGATCTGATAGAAGCCTGCCGCTACTATTTCGCACAGACTGGAAGGCGAATAAGCTTTGAGTTTGCGCTTATATCGGGAGTAAATGACGATGAAGCTACCGCGCGGGAGCTGATAAAACTTCTGAAGCCTGTTTCGCCGTGTCATGTCAATCTTATACAGGTAAATGAGATACGCGAGCGAGATTACCGCCGCAGCGGCAGAGTACGGGAGTTTCAGCGGATACTCACCGACGGCGGATTGAATGCCACTGTCCGCCGTACTCTCGGAGCTGACATCAATGCCGCCTGCGGACAGCTTCGGCGTGACAGTCTTGCAAATTGAGACAAATGCCTAAAAAAATCGACGTAATGTAATAAATTTGTAATCATTTTACTGTTGATTTATTCTGAAAAAGAGTGTATAATAGATAGGATAGAGATATTTTTGGCGGTTTTGCCGCACACATCACCCAAGGAAAAGAGGGTTCGGTATGAAATGCTTTTCAAAAACGGATATAGGTCTGAAAAGGGCTGAAAATCAGGACAGAGTATGGACAGAGATGCTTGAGGACGACGCTGTCGCCGTTATACTTTGCGACGGTATGGGCGGCGAGAACGCGGGAAGCGTCGCGAGCGAGATGACGGTCGAATTCATGTCCGACAGGATAAGAAAGGGCTTTCGCGGCAATGTGAACCGCAATTTCATAAGGAACCTTCTTATCACATCAGTGACTGCCGCCAACAGCCTTGTGTTTGACCGCGCTTCAAGGGAAGCGGACAAATACGGCATGGGTACCACCTGTGTCGCGGGAATAATCTACGCCAACAGAGCTTATCTTATAAACGTAGGCGACAGCAGAGCGTATCACATTTTTGACGACAGTATCCAGCAGATAACAAAGGATCATACATACGTAAGGCGGCTTGTGGAATCGGGTGAGATAACCGAGGAGGAAAGCAAGACCCACCCCGAACGCAATCGTATAACACGTGCGGTAGGTGCCGACAGTAACATAACTCCGGATTATTTTGAAATAGACCTTGATGAAGGCAACATACTGCTGTTCTCGTCGGACGGGCTGCACGGTTATGGCTCGGACGCTGAGATAGCGGAGATAATCGTGAACAATCCTATATCGAAAGCGTGCGACCTGCTTATCGACTACGCTCTCGGCAACGGCGGAAGAGACAATGTTTCCGTCGCGATAGTAGAGGTCTGAATAATTCATTTTTTATATAGGGTACCTCTAAAAACCGCTTTGAAAAGAGAAAATGAGATAGCTGCGTCGGATACAAGGAAAGCCGACGAAGCCGGGCTGGCGCCCGGTTAGGAGGTTTGACGCAGTAGACGGCGTGGATAGCTCTTTTTCTCTCA
>JAGBLA010000134.1 GCA_017635675.1 Ruminiclostridium sp. | reverse complement strand
CTCTAACCGGGGAAGCAGCGCGATGACAGGAGCGTGCCAAGGTCAGATGACAACGCCCGAAGGTCGAACAGGATCAGAGGTAGGAAGGGATACGGACGCGGCAGCAAAACCAAATCGAGAAAGGAGAAAAAATGCTAACCAACAACGCAACCAAATCACGCGGTAACTGTTTCACAGTGCCGAACGTAATCTACAACCTCGACCTGAGCATGGGCGCTCTCGCGGTCTACGGTTTTCTGCTGCGACTCGAAGATCGTCACCCAGGCAGAAATCAGTACACCTGCCATCCAAGCTACGCGACAATCGGCAGCGCAATCAAACGCAGCACCCGGTCGGTCGCCAAGTATGTGCAGGAGCTGGTCGAGGCCGGACTCATCCTCACCGAACCTACCAGCGTCACGACGAAGGACGGTCAGAAGTGGAACGGCAATCTGCGCTACACTATCCAGCCGATTCAGTATGCGGTCGACCTGTACAATGAGCGGCAGATCGCAAAGCTCGACGCTGGCGTACAGAAGAAGCGCAAGGTCATGAACGCCGCGGCGAAGAAGCGAGAGCGCAAGCAGATTTCTCACGCTGAATACATCGCCGCGAGGTCGGTGCATGAGCCGGAGGAACTGCCGGTATGAAAAATCTAATCATGACAAAGTCTGGTGAGAAGCTTAACTGTTCGACAAGGAAACGAACCGTCCCCCGTGTCGAGCCGTTGCCGCCGATGTGTGCCTCAACTTCCCGCTCCGCGGCAATACTCCAGCCTGATACAATCAACCACAAATGCCGCCGTTTAACCCCGTTTTCAGCCGGTTCGATTTTAGCACAAGATAAAGGGCCGCACCGCTTCGGCGGCACGTCCCGAGCACAAAGCCCCGCAGTGCGGAGCTTTTACGGGACTCGGAAACCGAACCGCTTTTCGGGCAAACCGCTGGATTCCGCACCGCTAACCAAAGAAAACAGCGATTTTACAAGACGTTTCGGCTATCATGAGCAAATTGGCTGTTTCTTACGGCAACAGTCAAATTGCAGGGGCCGTTTGCAAATCATCGAGAGAGCGTTCTCCCGAATGTATCGGCAGCCTCGTAATATGAAAGGTCGCACAAGATGAAGCGCAATAAATTCAAGAGCTACGATGACCTCCCGCTGATGCTATCTGTCCCGGAACTGACGGATGTGCTGGGCATCAGCAGGGCAAGCGCATACGAGTTGGTCAAGATCAAGGGCTTCCCTGCTCTGCATATCGGGAACCGAATCTTGATTCCGAAAGAAGAACTAATCGCTTGGATCAGACGTAGCACCGGCGGCAAGAAATAATTCCCACCTTCGAGACCGTTACAACCTTCACTCCGGAAGAAATCGAAAGGTTCAAAGCCGAGTGCTTCCGGACATGGAGCAACGGCGAACGAATCTATCAGCAGGCAGCAGCCTATACGTTGATGCTCAACACAGGGCTGCGGACAGGTGAAATTCTCGGTCTGCTCAACAGTGACATTGACCTCGACAAAAAAGTGATGCACCTTCAGCGTGGCGTAAAAGAGGTGTCCCGGCGCGACGGCACGGAGTTCACCAGCGGGCGCGAGGTCAAAGTCGGCAAGCTCAAGAGCGCGTCGAGCAAGCGCGACGTACCGCTCAACCAGGCGGCGGTCGATGCCATCCTCGATCTCCGTGCGGAGCGGTACTTCGGTGAAGATACGCCCCTGATTCCCGACGAAAACGGCGGCTATACCCGCCCGGTAAACTTCCGTCGCCGCTACTATCGTATCCTCGAAGCGGCAGGGATTGAGCAGAAGGGGCTGCACTCGATCCGTCATACGTTCGCTACCAGCCTCGTCAACGGCATCCGCCAGCCGGACGGAACGATCAGTGTGCTGTCGCCGCGGCAGGTGGCAGACCTGTTGGGGCACTCTACCTCGGAGATCACAGAGATGTACTATGTGAAGAAGGACACTTCCAGGCTCAGCGGGATCACGAATGGATTCGAGCTGTGAGAGAAAACAAGCAAAAGCTACCATAAAGTCACACCGCAGTCAGCCGACTGCGGTGTGACTTTTGATGCTATTTTGATGCTGTACCAGACGGAAAGGTTCAAAACAGGCGGCACGGATTGGACGATTTGACCCCTTGATGCGCGGCAAGATGATTCCAGCAAACCGCGTACTGCTCGTAAAAGTAGCAAAACCGTCTGATTTCTTGCGAAATCAGACGGTTTTTTGGCGGGGGCAGAAAGATTCGAAGTCGGAATTTATGGTGTTATTTCGTGTTATCAGTTCTTAATCCGCCCCATTCCTCAAAACTATCAGAACTTTTTCGTACCACTTGATACCACTGAAAACCACCTTGTTTTATGCTCGTAAGGCTAAAAATAAGGCTAAAAACCACCACGGTCACGCATGATATACCATCCATATCCCGCGCTTGTTTTCTCTGGCTGTAGATTATTGTATGCCGCAGCAAGGCAAGCTGTCAAGCAGTTTGAACGTGCAGGTATGTGTCAAGCACGCGTTGGCAAGATTTCCATTCAGTTGAGAACCCTGTTTTCAAGTTAGTATGCCCGTTCCCGTCAGCTCAGGCGGATCTCCGCAAGAGACTGGCAGCCCGTCAGCGCCTTGAGCCAGGGCAGATTCGGAACGGTCGCGCGGCTCCGGCATTCGTAACCCT
>JAGBLA010000133.1 GCA_017635675.1 Ruminiclostridium sp. | reverse complement strand
TGCACGAAATCGGTATCTGTCGCGGGAAAATCGGTATCGCTGATGGAGATTTTTGTTATCCTCCGATAAAGTCGAGATCTACGTCCGAAATGTCGTCATTTTCGACTTTTTCAGCAGGTGCGGAATTTTGAGCGGGGTTGCTGAAATTTCCGTTGCTGTTCAGAATTTCTGCGATGCAGGCGGCGAGAAATGCGGGAAGTGCTTTTTCTGCTGACCGCTCCACCGCCGCCACGATCTCCGCTACGAATTTTTCCTCGCGTTCCCGGGTTTCGAGATACGGGTCGTCCTTCCGGCGAAAATATCTGCCGAAATAGTCATTGACAGCTGCAACAATCGCGGAAGTGTATGACTTAAACTCCGTACCGCCGAGAGCCTGCAAGTATTCCCACGCCTGCTTGTGTTCGGGTTTATCAAGATTCAGTCGAAGGCTTGTCGCTCTGACCGTCGGCATTGTTGCTCACCTCCTCGGTCGTATTCTCGGAAATATCATTGTTTTCTGTCGGAACATCTGTCTTTTTATCGGTTTTCGGCTTTGCAGGCTTCTTCGGCTGCTCCTGTTCTCTGAGAAGCGCATTATACGCGAGAATTTCATAACCTTTTGCCGCCGCGCAGATGTCCTCGATGATCGTGACACGGTTTTCGTCGTATTCTCCGAAATGCTTGATGAGAGTTGCTCCTCCGCCCGTGATGTACAGGCGCATAAGCTCGCTGTCGTATTCGTACTTGCGAAGCGTTTCAAAAATGTAGCTGCTGTACTCCTTGATTGCGTCCGTAATGCAATCGAGATACTTTTCTCCGATGTCCGCTGTTCCTGTGCGAATCATCTGCTCGATGATCGTTTCGTCGAGTATTGTACCGAAACGGTCGAGCACCATTCCCGAAGCCTTAATGACGCACTGGTTCACACCGAGCTTTTCCGTGAAGCACTTGCTTTCAACGGGTTTCTTGTTGTTGATGTACATCACATTCATTGTGCCGTTGCCGATGTCCGCGAGCATATTTACACCTATCATCTCGGAAAGCCTGTCGATGACCGCTGTGTAGCCCTGCGGGTAAACCGAAGCTCCCACAATTTTGATGTTGTACTGCTTGTCCCGAAAAGCAAACTTGACCTTGCTGTTCTTCGTGAGATACTTCCGAAATTCCTCGCGCTGGGTTTTTACCCATGTCAGCGGAAGCCCTGCGGCGATGTGTACATCTGCTGTCGTGATGCCCTCAATGTCAAGCTCTTTCGCTATCGCGGCAAGGTTGAGAACATAGAAGTCCTCGTCCATTGTCTTGTCGGAGAGGAAAGGCTTGTGTCCCTCTCCGATGCGGTAGAATTTACCGCTGTACTGCAAGATGTCGCCTGTGAAGGTCGGCTCCGTGTCGTATGCAGTAATGCCCGTAGGCGTTACCGTGTTGACCGTCTTGATGTTCCCGTAGCCGTGATCTACGGCTATGACCATTGTGCTGTTGAGTTTTCTCATAATGTTTTCCTCCTTTTGTCTGTAGGTTTAACTTCTTCGGCAAATCGGTATCGAAGTCCGGACAATTCGTACCAATCTGTCCTATTTCTATTATACTTTAATTTAGGGTCGAACCCTATGACCATTTATTTACCAATTTTTTGACCAAATCAGCGTTCAAAAATATACTATTATTAATATATACGCAATTTCAATTGTCCCGAAATTGGTATTGCGCTTTTCGACATTTTGTGCTAAAATAAACCTAAAAATAGGTTGGTGATGCTATGGAAAGGTCGAATGAAGAATTATGCCTGCTGATACAGTC
>JAGBLA010000132.1 GCA_017635675.1 Ruminiclostridium sp. | reverse complement strand
GCGCGAACGAGCCGGTGAAACTATCGTTTGCGACTGATGCAGCGCCCGCGAAAATCACTGTGAAATGCTGGGACAGCAAGTATATCGGCGACTATAGTGCATACGAAAAGTATGAGACTGTACCGGTCAATGATATGAGCTTCACCCCGAAAAAGGGCAGCCGGATATATGAAATTTACGCTTCGTGGGACACATTCACGGAGAATGATGTTGAAATGAGCGGAAACTGTTATTACACGGCTTACATTATTGCAGAATGAACGTACAACCCCCGGCACTCTCGTGTGAGAATGCCGGGGTCATGTTATTCTGCGTTATTCCGATGTATCGGTGCGCCCTGCTCCGCATCGTACAGACACACGTACGAGGGCTTGTGGAACACCTGCCATTCTATCGGGCAGCTGACAGCATTTTCCGGACAGCAGTAGAGATTGCTGCCGAACCATGTGAACGAGACCTTTTCATTATCCTGTATCGGGATCAGTCGTAAAGTCCCGTTATTGCCGGCACGTCCGGCATAGCCTGTGACTCTATCTCGTAATATAATTCTCCGAATTTCCTGTTTTCCGCATTCTTACGGATAGCTTCGTGATACTTCTTGTCGGCGGTAATGCGGATATATACACGGGGCTTCTCGCCGCTGTCGTCCGCGATAAAGTCAAGTCGGTCTATCATATAAACGCCCTCGCCTTCATCGTTCCATACGGGATGCAGTAAGTAATTCAAAACGACCTTTCGTACATTCGTCATTTTGAAGTCATAATCCCACTTGCATACGGTAACGCCCCACTCTTTGCCGATACCTTTTACCTCTATGACGCACGCGCCGAGATCGTAGTAAACGCTGTCGGTGCTGTACGGCATAAGTATCGGGTCGAACACGTCCGCGTTCGGAGTCACGCGAAGCTCTTCAAGCGGTGTCTTTTCGAGCTTTTTCTTAATTTCTGCGTTCTCCGCCGAAAGCTGTTCCAGTACGGCTTCAAGGCTTTCCGATGTTTCGTATGTCATATTGAACACCTTGTCGCCCACCGAAATATATTTGTAACCATTCCAAAGCTGCGGATCTGTCATCTCAAACGTCCCGTCCGAGCGGATATGATAATACCGTATCGGCAGATATGTTTCCCGCTCTTCTTCGGGTGTCAGAACCGTGTACAGGGAAATATCCGCGCCCGCGCTCTGCATATAATCAAACAGCACCGACACGTCCGATTTATTCTCGATCACAGCCTCGACATAGTACCCGAATTTAATAAAGTTTGTATCTCTGATATCGTGAACGAAAACTATGCTCATATTTCCGAACTTGTCGGGCTGTTCCTCTGCGGCTTTCCACAAAAGCTCGAATATGCGGCGCACACCATGCACGTTATCGCTGTAATTATATTTCGTATTCTGATCTGTCAGTTTTTGAAGTATGCGCACGCCCGTTCCCCATTCATCGTTGCCGACGGATATAATGAAATTGTCGGTAAGTCGATAGAACGTAACAGCCGTGTGCTCCTCATTCGTGAAATAGTCGTAAACTCTCGTTTTCGTAAGTGTTTTTTCAGCCTTTTCGGGAACGAATACATCGTCCTCACAGGCGGGCTTCATAGCGTTCCAAACACTGCTTACATCGGCGGGAGAAAGGCTGTACGAGGACAGCAGCTCGCTTACCCGTTTATATGGAATTGCGCCGAAATTCACATACTGATACAGGTCACTGCCGCAGACGACGATCATATTGTTACTGAAAACGGCACCCTCTCCAGGGGCGGGAAGCCTGTCGGACAGATACTTTTCCTGTATGGGTATCACCTTGTACTCTATGTGCTCGACTGTCTCCTCTGCGGGAACTTTTGCCTCTTCCGCAAGTCCGAATATCTCACATATCTTTGCCGCAGTTTCCGCGTCGGCGGTCTCAAACTCTTTCTTCGTTTCGTCAAAATGAACTATATACCCGATATCACTCTTGTCATAGCATCTCAGCACTGTTCTCATTTCATCGGCGCTTATAAAATGTATTGAATCCACGTCGTACTTTTCACCGGGGTGCTCCAGAGCAAAACTTATCATATCGTCCGTGTCATACAGCGTATATGTCCATTCTCCGCTGTCGTTCGTTTTATAAGCCAGTGACAGCCCTATCGACGCTGGAAGAAGATCGAACATCTCCGGGTACAGGCGTTTCAAACGGTCTGTTTCCGTTTCAAATTCAGGAATTTTATCGTCCCATATATTGACCGGGTCTGTCGCCGATGATGTTGTATCAGAGGAAAATGAGGGTCTGTCCGGCTCCTTGACCGCTATCTTATCCCAGTTCTGCACCAGAAAGACGGCTGCACCGACTATCAGCGCGACAACTGCCGCCATACCGAGAGTATGGGTCGCCCAATATATCACGCGGTCTTTCCTGCTAACCTCTCTTGCGACCTCTACTGGATTTAGCGGAACAGTTTTGCGGGTATCGTCAGGAATATCATAACCGCAGGAGCGCGGCATTGCAAGAGAAACATACTTTTCGTCAAGCCCGCCGAGAATG
>JAGBLA010000131.1 GCA_017635675.1 Ruminiclostridium sp. | reverse complement strand
TCTGACCCTTATAGGCGAGTTCTCTGAAGCAAATTCTGCAAATTCCGAACTTACGGAGATAAGCATGAGGTCTGCCGCATATTTTGCATCTGTTATAAGAACGGGTAGAAAATTTTGCAGGGCGCTGCTGTTTTGCAACTATTGATTTCTTTGCCATGTCTTTTCCTTAACCTTTCTTATTTGGCGAACGGAGCGCCCATGAGTGCGAGCAGCTCTTTTGCCTCTTCGTCTGTTTTAGCTGTTGTAACAAAGTTGATATCCATACCGCGGATAGCGTCGATCTTCTCATAGTCTATTTCGGGGAATATGAGCTGTTCCTTGATACCTACGCTGTAATTGCCTCTGCCGTCGAAGGAATTGGGGTTGATACCTCTGAAATCACGTACACGGGGAAGCGCGATATTGAAAAATCTGTCGAGGAACTCATACATTATCTCGCCGCGAAGTGTTACCTTAACGCCGATGATGTTGCCCTCTCTGAGCTTGAAGTTCGCGATAGCCTTCTTTGCGCGGCAGATAACGGGCTTCTGACCTGTTATCTGGGAAAGGTCGCTCATGATAGCGTCGATCTTCTTCTGATCGTCCTTAGCCTCGCCGCAGCCGACGTTGATAACGATCTTATTGAGCTTCGGAGTTTCCATAACGCTCTTGTAGCCGAACTTCTTGAAAAGTGCGGGAGCAACGGTCTCCTTGTAATAGGTTTTCATTTCTGACATTGTTTTTTTCTCCTTACCGACGGAAGCCGGAAGCCGCTGGGCGTTTTCGCGCCCGCTCATTTATCCGACCGCTCCGTCAAGCCGTGAATCAGAGTTCAGCGCCGCACTTCTTGCAGACTCTGATCCTCTTGCCGTCCTTCATGTCGCTGCCTACACGCACTGCCTTCTTGCACTTGGGGCATACGGGCATTACCTTGCTTGCGTACAGAGCGCCTTCAGCCTTCACGATACCGCTGAGCTGACCCTGCTGTCTTGCCTTGACGTGCTTTGTGACCATGTTGCAGCCCTCGACGATGACCTTGCCCTCGGAGGGGGATACCTGAAGCACCTTACCGGTCTTGCCCTTGTCCTTGCCCGAGATGATCTGGACCTCGTCGCCTGTCTTTACATGTAAATTATTCATGCTGTTTGTCCTCCCTTATAATACCTCGGGAGCAAGAGACAGGATCTTCATGAAGTCTTTCTCACGAAGCTCTCTCGCAACCGGTCCAAAGATACGTGTACCTCTGGGAGTCTTGTCTTCCTTGATTATAACGGCAGCATTCTCGTCGAAGCGGATATAGGTTCCGTCGTTTCTTCTGAGTCCCGTAGCCGAGCGCACGATAACGCACTTTACTACATCGCCCTTCTTTACAGTGCCGCCGGGAGTCGCTTTCTTAACGGAAGCGACGATTATATCGCCGATATTGGCGTACTTTCTGCGAGTACCTCCGAGGACTCTGATGCACATAAGCTCTTTAGCTCCTGTGTTGTCAGCGACCTTGAGGCGTGTCTGCATCTGAATCATTGCTTGTTCGCTCCTTCCGCTTACTTAGCTCTCTCGATCACGTTAACAAGGCGCCATCTCTTATCCTTTGAGAGAGGTCTTGTTTCCATGATCTCCACTGTATCGCCTATATTGCAGGTGTTCTCTTCATCGTGAGCCTTGAGCTTTATAGTGCGCTTGATGATCTTCTTATAGAGAGGATGACGAACGTTATCCTTGATCGCTACAACGATGGTCTTGTCCATCTTGTTGCTTACGACCTCGCCTACTCTTGTCTTTCTGAGATTTCTTTCTTCCATGTCGTTCTCCTCCCCTCTCAGCTTTTAGCCGCAAGCTCGCGCTCGCGCTGGATGGTCTTGATTACTGCGATCTCTTTCTTGACTGCCTTTATTCTTGTGGGGTTGTCAAGCTGGTTCACAGCAAGCTGGAAACGAAGGTTGAACAGCTCCTGCTTGAGCTCTGCAGCTCTGTTCACGAGCTCTGCTTCGGAAAGGTCTCTGATCTCTTTTGTGATCTTCTTCATTCTGCGTCAGCCTCCTTTTCCTTTGCTACGAACTTGCACTTTATAGGAAGCTTGTGCATTGCGAGACGCATAGCCTCTCTTGCAACTTCCTCGGTAACGCCCGCGATCTCAAAGAGAACTCTGCCGGGCTTTACAACAGCTACCCAATACTCGGGCGAGCCTTTACCGGAACCCATTCGTGTTTCAGCGGGCTTTTCGGTAACTGGCTTGTCGGGGAATATCTTGATCCACACCTGACCGCCTCTCTTGATGTATCTTGTCATCGCGATACGGGCAGCCTCGATCTGGTTGGAGGTGATCCATGCGGGCTCAAGAGCCTGCAGACCGTAATCACCGTTGGACACCTTGTTGCCGCGCATAGCCTTACCGGTCATGCGGCCTCTCTGCTGTCTTCTGTACTTTACTCTCTTCGGAAGTAACATTATTCATTACCCCCCTCATCTTTTCTCTCGTTGTTTCTCGGACGGCGGGGTCTTCTTGTGTCGCCGTTCCTGTCGTTTCTGTCGTTTCTCTTTCTTCTCTCGGGTCTTTCGGGTCTGTTCTCGCGAACCTCGCCCTTGAGGACTTCGCCCTTATAGATCCATACCTTTACGCCGATAACGCCGTATGTGGTATTTGCTCTTGCTACACCGTAGTCGATGTCTGCACGAAGTGTCTGAAGCGGGATCGTACCTTCATGGTATGTCTCTGTACGAGCGATCTCCGCGCCGCCGAGACGGCCAGCGACCTGGGTCTTGATACCCTTTGCGCCCTGCTGCTTCATTGTTCTGCCGATGCAGGACTTCATTGCGCGTCTGAAGGATACACGTGCTTCGAGCTGAGATGCGATGTTCTCTGCAACGAGCTGTGCGGAGAGATCGGGATTTTTCACCTCGATGATGTTCACGGAAACGGTCTTGCCCTTTGTGAGCTTTTCGAGCTCGCCCTTGAGCTTCTCTATCTCCGCGCCCTTCTGACCGATCACCATACCGGGCTTAGCGCAGGCGATGTTTACTCTTATAGCCTTGGAAGCGTCTCTCTCGATCTCTATCGAGGGGATGCCTGCCTTGTAAAGCTTCTTCTTTACGTACTCACGGATCTTGTAGTCTTCAACGAGTGTGTCGCCAAAGGTTGCTTTTCCGGCAAACCAGCGGGATTCCCAATCCTTGATAACGCCTACTCTGAGACCGTGGGGATTAACTTTCTGTCCCATTGTTTACCTCCTTAGTCAGATTCCTTAACGACCAGAACGATGTTGGACGTTCTTTTCAGTATTCTGTGAGCGCTTCCCTTTGCCGCGGGGCGTATTCTCTTGAGGGTAACGCCTGCGCCGCAGTGTGCTTCCGCAACGTAGCAGCGGCTCAGATCCATGTTGTGATTGTTCTCTGCGTTTGCCATAGCGGACTTGAGAAGCTTCGCAAGGGGCTCGCAAGCTGCCTTGGGAGTATTCTTGAGTGTTGCCATTGCAATATCGCAGGGCTTATTTCTGATAAGATCGAGGACGATCCCTACCTTGCGGGGAGAAATACGAACCTGTCTTAATTCAGCTCTTGCTTCCATTCGTTTCTCCTCCTTACTTCTTGGTGGTCTTGCTTCCCACGTGACCCTTGAATGTTCTTGTGGGAGCGAACTCGCCGAGCTTATGACCTACCATGTCCTCGGTCACATAGACCGGCACGTGCTTGCGTCCGTCATGAACGGCGATGGTGTGGCCTACGAAATCCGGGAATATTGTGCTGGAACGGCTCCATGTCTTGAGGACCTTCTTCTCGTTAGCCTCGTTCATTGCGAGAACGCGCTTATAGAGAGCTTCCTGGACATAAGGGCCTTTCTTTATGCTTCTGCTCATGTTATTTATTTCCTTTCAAGCTATGCTGCAAGTTAATGAAATACGATTTACGCGCCTTGCGGTGCAGCGTACCCTTATTAACAGCAGCCTGACGTTAATGAAGATTACTTGTCGTTTCTTCTCTTTACAATGAACTTGTCTGTTCTGTTGTTGGTCTTTCTGGTCTTGTAACCGAGAGCGGGCTTGCCCCACGGTGTCACAGGGCCGGGTCTTCCGACAGGGGACTTACCCTCACCGCCGCCGTGCGGGTGGTCGTTCGGGTTCATGACGGAACCTCTTACGGTCGGACGAACGCCCATGTGTCTTACGCGTCCTGCCTTACCGTAGTTTACATTGGCGTGATCCGCGTTGCTTACGACGCCTATCGTTGCCATGCAGTTCTCAGCCACGTTGCGGAGCTCGCCGCTGGGGAGTCTGAGAAGCGCCATTCCGTTCTCCTTAGCCATGAGCTGAGCCATGTTGCCTGCGGAACGAACGAGCTGTGCGCCCTTACCGGGGTGGAGCTCGATGTTGTGGATGATCGTACCTACGGGGATATTTGCGAGGGGAAGTGCGTTGCCGGGCTTGATATCCGCGTCTGCGCCGCTTCTTACCTTGTCGCCGACGCCGAGCTTCTCGGGAGCGAGAATGTATCTCTTTTCGCCGTCCTCATACTGTACGAGAGCGATGAAAGCGGAGCGGTTCGGATCGTACTCGATAGTCTTTACTTCCGCGTTCATGCCGAGCTTGTTTCTCTTGAAGTCTATAACTCTGTACTTTCTTCTGTTAGCGCCGCCCTTGTGTCTGACGGTGATGCGTCCGTAGCTGTTGCGTCCGGAATGCTTTTTGAGAGTTTCGAGAAGACTTCTCTCGGGAGCGACCTTAGATAAGCCGCTGTAGTCAATGACCGTCATTCCGCGTCTGCCGGGGGTGACGGGCTTATATGTCTTTATAGCCATTTATCTTCACTCCTTATATCATTCCGTCGAAGAATTCGATGGTCTTGGAGTCGGCTGTGAGTGTTACCACTGCCTTTTTCCAATCGGAGGTATAGCCCTCGCTTCTGCCCATTCTCTTCTTCTTGCCTTTAACGCTTATGGTGTTCACCTTCTCGACCTTGACGCCGAAGAGCTGTTCAACAGCCTTCTTTATCTCGATCTTGTTGGCGAAATTCGCTACCTTGAAGGTGTACTTGCGGTTTGCGATACCTTCCATGGAGTTTTCTGTGATTATCGGACGTACGATAATGTCCTGAGCCAGTCTTTCCATTATGCATATACCTCCTCTATCTTTGCGACCGCGTCCTTGACTACAACGAACTTGGTGTAGTTGAGGATATCGTAAACATTGAGAGTGTTATACTGTGTGGTCTTAACGCCCGGGATATTCGCAGCGCTCTTGATCACCTTCTTGTCGTTGGTGTCGAGAACGATGAGTG
Source organism: Ruminiclostridium sp. (assembly GCA_017635675.1). Classification (GTDB taxonomy): domain Bacteria; phylum Bacillota; class Clostridia; order Oscillospirales; family Ruminococcaceae; genus Ruminiclostridium_E. Next base: position 39,280 of record JAGBLA010000131.1, on the reverse strand, counting down.
CCTTATCCTCAACGTTGAGAGCCTTGAGCATGTTTACTATGGTCTTTGTCTTGAACTCGTCCGTCTTTATTGCATCGACTACGACGATCTCGTTTTCGGCAGCCTTGGACGAAAGAGCGGAAAGGAGAGCGAGTCTCTTGACCTTTTTATTTAATGAGTAGCTGTAGCTTCTGGGCTTGGGGCCTAAAGCGACGCCGCCGTGTCTCCACTGAGGAGATCTTGTGGAGCCCTGTCTTGCGTGACCTGTGCCCTTCTGTCTCCACGGCTTCTTGCCGCCGCCGCTTACCTCTGTTCTTGTGAGGGTGGACTGAGTACCCTGACGCTGATTTGCGAGGTAATTGACTACTGCCGCGTGCATTACAACGGCGTTCGGTTCGATCCCGAATACCGCGTCATTAAGCTCGAGGTCGGAAACAGGCTGACCGTTCATATTATAAACTTTTACGTTTGCCATTGTGATCCTCCTCCTTACGCCTTAACCGCATCAGTAATGCAGAGCACTCCGCCCTTAGGGCCGGGAACAGCACCCTTGATTGCGATAAGATTGTTTTCAGCGTCAACTTTAACGACTACAAGGTTCTGTACTGTTACAGTATCGACGCCCATGTGACCCGGCATACCTTTTCCCGGGAAAATTCTGGACGGCGAGGAGCAGGCTCCCATTGAACCGGGCTCTCTGTGGACAGGACCCGCACCGTGTGTCATCTTGAGTCTGTGCTGATTGTGGCGCTTTACAGCACCCTGGTATCCTTTACCCTTGCTGGTGCCCTGTACGTCGATAACATCGCCTACCGCGAATGTATCGGCCTTCAGGATATCGCCTACGTTCATTCCGGAGATGTCGTCAAGTCTGAACTCCTTGAGAGTCTTCTTGAACGGAACATCGTTCTTCTTGAAGTGACCCTGCATGGGCTTGTTTGTGTGCTTGGGCGATACATCGCCGAAGCCGAGCTGGACAGCCTCATATCCGTCGTTGTCTGTCGTCTTCTTCTGAACGACAACGCACGGGCCTGCCTCAACTACCGTTACGGGAACGACGTTTCCCGCTTCGTCGAAGATCTGTGTCATACCGATCTTCTTTGCGATCAAACCTTTTTTCATGGTTTTTCCTCCTTTGGTTATTGGTTGAGCATTGTCTCAACGTGACCAAGTGCAGCGTTTCTGCCTTGGTTAGCGGTCGGAGCTTTTGCCTCCGACATAACTCGAAACTTCTTTTCTTTGGCGGTTTTCATACCGCGCGGTGGGGAACTCTGTTCTCAGAATTCCATGGAAATTTCTACGCCTGCCGGCAATTCAAGATTTCTGAGTGCTTCGATAGTCTTGTTTGTCGGACGGATTACGTCAATAAGACGCTTGTGAGTCCTGAGCTCGAACTGCTCACGGCTGTCCTTGTACTTGTGGACCGCGCGGAGGATCGTGATGACTTCCTTGTTTGTGGGAAGCGGGATAGGTCCTGCAACTCTTGAACCTGTTCTCTTTGCTGTTTCTACGATCTTAGCCGCCGCCTGGTCAACGATGCCGTGCTCATAGCCCTTGATCTTGACTCTTACAACTTCCTTTGCTGCCACTGTAATTTACCCCTTTCATAATATTTGCACTTGAAACGTGTCCGGGCTGCATTTTGTGTTTGCGGTGCGTTTTTAACGCTACCACTATGCCGTGTGTTCCGTACCCGCCGATACTTCAGCGAGCTCTGTGGACACTGTCGGGGGTACCCGCCTTCGGCGAGCCCTTCCGCGAACTGCGGCTTTCAAAATGCTTCGCAGGGTTCATGACCCCGCATACTCCGCCGAAATTCCCACCTTTCGGTGCAACCTTCGGTTTCAACGCATTTACAGCGTGCAACAAGTATTATACATTATTTTTCTATAAATTACAAGTTTTTTTGAAAATTTCGCATATAGAATTTTCGCTGTAATCAAAAGCTGATTTTATGCAACATGCACAAAATCAGCTCTTCTTACCGTTTTTCAGCAGTTTTATCACCAAGCACACCAAGCTCGCCCAGATGAACACAACTCCGATGCCGCCCATGATACCTGTCACAAGCCGCCGGATGTTCGTTGACTCCCTGAGCCCGATATACTGTACGAACCAGTCCGCTCCCATTATCAGCAGAAGACCCGCCGCCGCCCACAGCGGCAGACGCTTTCGCGCCGCAAGCATACCGAGCGCCGCCGTCTGCCCGACGAATACGCCCGTACATCTTGCGCACACAGGGAACTGATACTCCCCGAGGAAGAAGCTCCTGTCCGCACGCTGGTGGCAGCCCGCCGCCGCTCCGAGCTCCATGGCGCGCTGCCACAGCTCGTCCCGCGTCACGCCTTCCACTTCTTTCCGCAGTTGTTGCACACCCAGTAGTTCGTATTCTTTGTTTCCCTGCCCTTGCCGCAGAGCCCGCACAGCAGCCCCGCAGGACCGAATATCAGATACCCGAGGCACCCTCTCCCGCCGTAATAGTCCCTGCCGCTTTCCTCGACCTCGTTTATGATATAGCAGTTCTCACTGCCGCATTTCGGACACCTCATGTCTCTTTCTCCTTTTTGTTTGCTTTGATGTTTGCAAGTCTTACCGCCGCCGCTATCGTCGCCACAAGCAGCATAAGCCCGAAGAACCATACCACAAGCTCCCACAGCGGATAGTCATACACCGCAAAGAACGGGTACGGCGCGGGCGCGAGCCTCAGGTAATTCAGCGCGTACATTGTGAACGCATAGACAGCCGTTGCACAGAATGGTATCAGCACCGACCTGCGGCTCCTCACACCGTCCTCGAAGAATATGTAGGACGCGACGGATATGACAGGGCAGACGAAGTGGTGCAGTATGCCGTTGAGATGCCCCGCCAGCATTTCGGCGCTCTCGGGCGTGCCGAAGGGCAGGAAAATGAACGTCACCACCATGAACGTCATGGTGAGCCCGCACGCCGAGAGGTACCTGCACCCCCTCACGGCTGCCGCGAGCCGCGGGTCGTCCGTATTGCGGAATGCGATGTACATTGCCGAGGAAATTACTGCCGCAACGTTGGATATCTGGGTGTAGTACAGCCAGAAATGCGGAATGTCACGTGCCACGCGGACGATTATGCCGATGCCGCCGAGGACGAACGCGAGTATATTGAGGATAAGCGCGATTTTTTGTCGTTTCGTCATTGCTCTGCCTCCGTTATTTCCCCGGAAAGTGCGGGCGGTTCAACGCGTTCTATCGGTGCGGCAGGATCCTGATAAAATACCATTGTACTGTAATCCCGCTTTTCTCCGTTTTGAGTATAGTAAACCTCCATCCAGCACGTACCGTCATCGGTTATGGTGTAACACTGCTCATATTCGGTAACTCCCGCCATTTCGGGGGACTGCGCTATCTTGTCGGCATCATAGGTCAGCCGGACTAACGGCACTTCAAACGGATAAGTGACCTCCGAACCCGTCACAGCTGCCGCGTGGTCGTCAAACAGCAGCGCCCCGTCCGCGAAGTAGTGCCGCTTTGCGCGGGAGTAACTGTAATATCCCTCGCTTCCCTTGGCGACGAATGACCATTCCGCGTCGCCCGTATGCCACGTATCAAGCTCGGTGCCGTTGTTGAACTCGTAGTATTCCTCGCCCGTTTCAAGGTCGCGCCCGATGTACATATACTGCATAACGTCGCCCTGAAAGCGGTACCATATTTCCTGAACGATCTTTCTGTCGGGATCATGTCCGTCCGTGACGTCCTCGACCTGTATATGCGCGGCTTCAAGCGCCGTGTGGAGCTGTTTTGCCCTGTCAACGAGCTCCTTGCCCTCATAGCCGCCGAAAGCTCCGCACCCCGATAACGCCGCTGCGCATAATACCATTATAATATATATATAAACGAGCCTTCCGAATTTTCTCATATCATCTCCGCAAAAACTTAAAGCCGCACCTTTCGGTACGGCTCAGCTCTTTCTTTATCTGAATTATTCCTCGAAACCGCTTTCGATCAGCTTTGTGAGACCGTCAACAGCAAGCTGCTCATCGGAACCGTCAGCGATGATGCGGATAGGTGTGCCGCCTACGATACCGAGAGAAAGGATACCGAGCAGGCTCTTTGCGTTTACTCTGCGCTCTTCCTTTTCTACCCAGATAGAGGACTTGTACTCGTTAGCCTTCTGAATGAAGAATGTAGCGGGTCTTGCATGCAGTCCAACCTGATTCTTTACTTCTACTTCTCTTACAAACATAAAAGATTCCCTCCGTCTTTATACTTTTTAAAAATGTCTCCTTTTACAGCGGTATTTCCCGCCGCTTGTTACAACATAAGTATATCCTCAAAAGCCTGTTTCGTCAACATATTTTTTTGCTTTTTTGGTTTTTTTTCAAATTATTCTCCGTTTACGTCCATTCATGTACAAAATTTTCAACCGTTCTTGTTTATTTTGCCATGTTGAATATTTGCAAGCATATCCGGACGCTTTTCCCGTGTGACCTCGACCGACTTTTCATGCCGCCATTTGTCGATATTTCCATGGTGTCCCGACAGCAGCACCTCAGGCACTCTGCGTCCCCGCCACTCCTCGGGACGGGTATATTGAGGGTATTCGAGCAGACCGCCGAAATGGCTCTCCTCGGTGTAGGCGTCCTCGTTGGGCAGCACCCCGTCCTGAAGTCTGCACACCGCGTCCGCAAGTATCAGCGCGGGCAGCTCGCCGCCCGTCACCACGTAATCCCCCACGGATATCTCCTCGAACGCAAGCTCCTCGAGCACCCTCGCGTCAACGCCCTCGTAATGCCCGCACAGCAGTATCAGCGAGTCCTCCGCCGCAAGCTCCTTCACGATGCTCTGCGTGAGCGTCCTGCCCTGGGGCGACATATAGATAAGACGCGGCTTCGCGCCCTCGGGAAGCTCGGCTTCTATCGCCTTGACACAGTCATATATGGGCTGCGCCTGCATGACCATGCCCGTACCGCCGCCGAAGGGCTTGTCGTCGACCCGCCTGTGTTTATTCAGCGTGTAGCTCCGTATGTCATGGCAGGCTATCCGTACCGCACCGGCGGCGCGCGCCCGTCCTATGATGCTCTCGGACAGCACCGCCTCGCACATCGCGGGGAACAGCGTCGCAATATCTATCCGTATCATTCGCCGCCTATCTCCTCCGGGTCAAAAAGTCCCTCAAGCGGACGAATGGTTATCCTTCCGCCCTCGATGTCCGTTTCGAGCAGCACCTCGGGTATCGCGGGGAACATCAGCTGACCGCCCGACGGAGTCTTTATAGAATAAACGTCCGCCGTGCCGTTCTGATATACGTCATCTACCCTGCCGTAGCACTTCCCCGTATCCGCGTCATATACATCGAGCCCGATAACGTCCTGTATGAACCATGTGTCCTCGGGGAGCTCGATATCATCGCGGTCAAAATACAGCATTTTCCCGATAAGCTTCTCCGCGTCCTCCGGCGTATCCACGCCTTTGAGCTTCAGCACCGCCACATCGCTTTTCAGATACCGTGCTTTCGCGGGTTCCACCGGGGTATGCTCCCGCCCGAGGTACAGAGTATCGAACTCACAGAGCATTTCCGGCTCGTCGCAGTAATACTGCACCCGGACCTCGCCTTTAAGACCCTGCAGCTTTGTTATCCTGCCTATTTCAAGGTATTTCTTCTTCATGTCGGTCTCCCTTCCGGACTATCGGTGTTATTTAATAGTATTATACCATATCCCGGCACAAATTAAAAGTGGCGAAATCACCACTTTTTAGTCGAAAGCACAATATGTAGTTGTCGCCGCGTGTGAAAGTACAACATTTTGCGCTTTTCTGAATATTTTTTGTGAATACACTTCAAATCTCACAGTAAAATTTTGTTAAAATTCCACAAAAATGTGTTTAAAAGTTCTATGTATTTAGTTCCGAGTTGTGCGATTTTGGACTTGAAATTTTTTTGCGGTGATAGTATAATGTTATTAAAGTGGTTTTTTGTCCATTTTTTTGGAGAAAAGTTCACTTTTTCACCTTTTCCACTAAGTTTTCAACAGTTTCGCAGGGCTAAACCTCCAATTAAAGCCGATAACTGTTGAAACTGTTGAAAACTTTCCTTATATTAAGCCGTCAAGAAAGGAGATGATAAAGATGCGGGGCGAATACAAAAGCACACTTGACGCCAAGGGCAGAATGAATTTCCCCGTGAAGCTGCGCGAAGAGCTCGGCGATGTCTTTATGGTCTCCAAAACGGTAGATGACAAGAACAGGAGCCTGACGCTCTACACCATGGAGGACTGGAACGAGCTGGAAAACAAGATAAACAGCCTCCCGTCCGTCAAGACAAAGGGACTGCGCCGCTATCTGATAACAAGCTCTTACGAGATAGAGCCCGACAAACAGGGTCGTGCCCTTATTCCCCAGCCGCTGCGTGAATTCGCGGGGCTCAAGGAAGACATCGTCATCGTCGGCGTCGGCAAGCGAGCCGAGATATGGGACAAGGCGGCATGGGACGATATGAACGGCAGCATGGATCTCGCGGAGCTCACCCAGACCGCGATAGAGCTGGATATCTGATATGGAGTTTTCACATACCACAGTGCTGCTCATGCCCGCGGTTGACGGGCTGAACATACACGAGGGCGGCATTTACGCCGACTGCACCACGGGCGGCGGCGGTCACAGTCTCGAAATAGCAAAGCGACTCGGCGGCAGCGGAAAGCTCATCTGCTTCGACCGTGACGGTGAGGCTATCGCAGCCGCGAAGAAACGGCTCGAAGGGTACTCCCCTGTTTTCGTGCAGCGCAATTTCAGCGAGATAAAAGACGTTCTGCCCGAACTCGGCATAGATAAGCTCGACGGCGCGATAATGGATCTCGGAGTGTCCTCACATCAGCTCGACGACCCCGAGCGCGGATTTTCGTTCCATAATGACGCACCCCTCGATATGCGCATGAGCGGCGAGGGCATGAGCGCTTACGACGTAGTGAACGACTACCCCGAGGACAAGCTCTCGGAGATAATATTTGAGTACGGAGAGGAAAAGTTCGCGCGGGGCATAGCGCGGGGCATAGCTATGGCGCGGGAGAGCGCTCCGATACGCACCACAGGTGAGCTCGCGGAGATAATCAAACGCAATGTGCCGCTTAAAGTGCGCAAGGAGAAGAACCCATGCCGCAAGACCTTCCAGGCGATACGCATAGAGGTAAACGGCGAGCTGGACGCGCTTACGACCGCGCTTGACGATATTTTCGAGCTGCTCGTCACAGGCGGACGGCTGTCCGTGATAACTTTCCACTCCCTTGAAGACAGGATAGTAAAGCAGAAATTCCGCGCGCTGTGCGAGGGCTGTACCTGCCCGAAGGAATTTCCGGTATGCGTGTGCGGCAAAAAGCCCCGCGCAGTGCAGATAACCAAAAAGCCGATAACAGCGGACGAAGCCGAGCTTGCGGAAAACCCCCGCAGCAGAAGCGCAAAACTCAGGATAATAGAAAAGCTCCCATAAGGAGGAAGTACCATGTATAATGACAATTTAGCCTATGACCTTTCGATATTCGAGACCGACGAGGATTTTGAAAAGAAAAAGGCGGAACGTCAGAAAAAACGCGAAGAAAAGGCAAAGATAGGAATTACCCAGAAGAAGTCCATAGGACGAAACGGCAGCATTATGGCAGCTCTCGCGCTCGTTTCATTCGTCGCCCTGATAGCCTTCGGTCTGCTGTGGAGCAAGGTGCAGATATCCGACTATACCTCTATGATAAGCGAGACCAAGAACGACATCGAACTTGCCGAGCGCGAGAATGTGCGCCTTAAAGCCGAGCTCGACAGTATGTACACCATAGACAACGTGGAAAACATCGCGTCCCAGGAGCTCGGGCTGCAAAAAACACAGAGCTCGCAGATAACCTACATCACCCTCAACACCGAGGAGATGACCGAGGTGGCACAGGAGGAAAGCAATATCTTCGTTTCCATTCAGAACTGGTTCAACTCTGTGCTGGACTACCTCGGATTCTGAAAAGGAATAAAAGCGGACAAAACCCAATATAATGGTAATGCGGACGGGCATTTCGCTGCGCCCGCATAAGCCGTCATATAAGACATATAACACAAGGAGAACAAATGGCAAACGGAAAAATGCCCGACAGCGCGAACAGCACACCCATACTCGCCCCTACGAACAAAATGAAACGGCGTATGTTCTGGGTCGTGCTTATTCTGCTTATTTTTGCAGCGGGATATATCTGCCGCGTTATCTACAACACCACAGTCGTCCGCTCGGAATACTACCGCTCAAAGGCAAATGCCCAGCAGCTCAGCAGCTATACCATAACCGCAAACCGCGGCAACATCTATGACCGCAACAACAAGATACTCGCACAGAGCACCACCGTGTGGGACGTTGTACTGTCGCCGAAAGCTATCTCGGAAATGGACGACGAGCTCGAAAAGGCAGGCAAGCCGAGAATGACCCGTACTATCTGCCGCGAGCTCGCGAAGATGCTCGATGTCGATGAACAGCGTATCATCGACGGCTGCGGCAACCTCAAAAACGAATACTTCATCGTCAAGAAAAAGGTCGATAAAGCGACCTACGACCGGGTGCAGAAATTCATCACCGACAATAAGCTCAAAGCCTACACCGTGTACCTTATGGAGAGCAGCAAGCGCTACTACCCCAACGACAGCCTCGCCTCGTCCATAATCGGTTTCACAAACTATGACAACGAGGGCGTTTACGGTCTCGAAGCCTACTACGACGACTATCTCCAGGGCACCGACGGTCTTATCGTCATGGCGAAGGACGCCAAAGGCAACGCTATGCCCTACGACCACGAGAACCGCTATGAGGCGAGCGACGGCAACAGCATAATCCTCACCCTTGACAGCACCGTCCAGTATTACCTCGAAAAGAACCTCGAAACTGCCGTAAAGCAGCATAAAGCCGCCAACCGCGCCACAGGCATAATCATGAACGCCAAAACAGGCGCGATCATCGGCATGGCTACAGCTCCGGGATATGACCTCAACGACCCGTCAAAACTCTCGGATATAGACGAGGAGCGGCTGGAGGAAATGCGCTATCAGCTCGTTCTCGACTACATGGCGGGAAGCCTTACCGACCAGGAAGAGATAGACCGCCGCATCGAGGAGGAGCTGGAGCAGAAACGCGCCGCAATGCGCGAGCTCCAGTGGAAGAACAAAGCGGTCTCCGAGCTGTACTTCCCGGGCTCGGTATTCAAGGTGATAACCTGCGCTTCCGCGCTTGAGGAGGAGGTCATCGACCTCAATTCATCGTTCCTGTGTCTCGGCGTTTACGAGGTCGAGGACACAAGGATACACTGCTGGACCACCGGCGGCGGACACGGAACGCTCGTCCTCCAGGACGCGCTCACCAAATCCTGCAACCCCGCGTTCATACAGATAGGCTTAAAGCTCGGCAGACGGCTGTTCTGCAATTACTTCACGGCTTTCGGTTTCACCGAGAAGACAGGCATCGACCTGCCCGGCGAGGCAAGCCCGCTGTTCGTGCCGTACGAGAGAATGGGACGCGTCGAGCTTGCTTCCTCCTCCTTCGGTCAGACCAACAAAATAACCCCGATACAGATGATATGTGCCTACGCCGCGGCAATAAACGGCGGCTACCTGCTCACCCCCTACATCGTTGACAAGATAGTTGACAGCAGCGGCAACGTGGTGAAGGCTGCCGAACCCACCATAAAGCGTCAGGTAATAAGCGGCGAGACCTCAAAGCTCATGCGCGAGCTCACCGAGAACGTCGTTACCGCGAACGGCGGTCAGAACGCTTACATAGCGGGCTATCGCATAGGCGGCAAGTCAGGCACTTCCCAGAAACTCGATGAATACCATAACAGCTGGGATATGCGCTATGTCGGCTCGTTCTGCGCGTTCACACCCGCCGACGACCCCGAGTACATCATGCTCGTGTGCGTTGATGAACCTCTCGGCGGCAAGTACTACGGCTCCATGGTGGCAGCGCCTGTCGTTTCCGCCGTGTTCAGCGAATGTCTCGAATACCTCGGAGTTTACCCGCAGTACACCGCGGAGGAGCTCGAAATGCAGAACACCACCGTGCCTTACGTTTACGGCTCCTCGGTGCTCGACGCTATCTCCTCGATAAACACCAAGGGTCTCAAATACGAGATAGTAGGTGACGACCAGAGCACTATCGTGGATTACACCGTGCCTCAGGCTGCCGCTCCCATACCGAAGAACGGAACGGTAGTGATATATATGCTCGGCGCCGAGCAGCAGAAGGTCAAGGTACCCGACCTTACCGGCTGCACCGTCGCACAGGCTAACAGTACCCTGTCGTTCTACGGGCTCAACATCTCCCTCAGCGGCGGCGGTATCAACAACCCCAACGCCGTTGCCTCGGGTCAGTCGGTAGCTCCCGGTACGGAAGTGAGCCGCGGCACTGTCATAGACGTGACGTTCCTCGTCAACAACGGAGACGACGGAGGTTAATAAGGATATCAGATGCGGTTATTTGACATTTTGAACGAGACCGAGCGCGCGGGGCTCGAAGACCGTGAGATAGGCGTCATCACCGACGACACGCGCAAAGTAAAGCCAAGCGATATATTCATAGCGATAAGCGGGCGCAACTTCGACGGTCACGCCGCCTGCGCGGAGATGCTCTCAAAAGGCGCGGCAGCAGTGGTGGCTGACCATGACCTCGGGCTCCCACAGCAGATACTCTGCGAGAACACCCGCGTCATGTACAGCGTTCTCTCGTCAAGGTATTTCGGCGACCCCACCGGGCGGCTCAGGCTTATAGCCGCCACGGGAACGAACGGCAAGACCACCACGGTCAACATGATAAAGCATATTCTGAACGCAAACGGCATGAAATGCGGGTGCATCGGCACCGCGGGCTATGATGTCTGCGGCAGGACATACGAGGCGCACCTCACTACGCCTTACCAGTTCGACCTGTACGGGTATTTCCGCGAAATGGCGGACAACGGCGCACAGTTCTGCGTTATGGAAGCGTCCTCTCAGGCACTCTCCCAGTCGCGGTTCACAGGCGAACGGTTCGTCTGCGGGATATTCACAAATCTTACTCAGGATCACCTAGACTGGCACGGCACCATGGAAAACTACTATCAGGCTAAGAAGTCACTGTTCGCGTGCTGCGAGTCGGCGGTGATAAACGTCGATGACCCGTGGGGCAGGCGGCTTTACGATGAACTTGCAGCACAGGGCGGCATAAAGCTCACCGCGCTAAGCGAGGAGAGCATGACCGACGTTTCCGCTTGCAGGATAACACTGAAAAACGGCGGAGTGTCGTATGTACTGGCGGATAAAGCCTCGGAACAGGCTTTCGGTGTGGATATCCCCATGCCAGGTGCGTTCAATGTGATGAATTCCATGGGCGCCGCGGCAGCCTGTGTACAGGCGGGAGTGCCGCTTCGCGATGTCATATCCGCGCTCAACACGCTCAAAGGCGTGCGCGGGCGCGCGGAGGTGCTGTATGACGGGGATTACACCGTCATATGCGACTACGCCCACACCGAGGACGGGCTTGAGAAAACTCTCGGAGCTCTGCGCAGTTTCGTCAGAGGGCGGCTCATCACAGTGTTCGGAGCCGCGGGCGAGCGTGACACGGGCAAGCGTCCCGCAATGGGTAAGTGCGTGGCGAAATACGCCGACATCGCGGTGATAACCTCGGACAATCCGCGTTTCGAGGATCCGCAGAGCATCATCGACCAGGTGAAGCAGGGATTTGAGGGCGCGTCATGCGAGGTACACTGCTTCGTTGACAGGCTCGACGCGATAAAATTCGCAGTCTCGGCGGCAAGGAAAGGCGATATGATAGCGCTTTGCGGCAAGGGTCACGAGGACTATCAGGTCATCGGTGACGATTATACGCATTTCAGCGAACATGAAATAATAAAGGAGCTCTGCGGCTGAACGCGGGGCAAAGAGGGTAAACAATGCTTCTGACGATAATTGCGGTCTCGGCTGCGGCGGTCATCGTATCGGCTGTACTGGGATTTGCGCTTATACCTTGGCTTAGAAAGCTCAAATTCGGGCAGACCATACTTGACATAGGCCCGATATGGCACAAAAAGGACAAACAAGGCACTCCCACAATGGGCGGCATGATGTTCATCATCGGTACTGTCGCCGCTGTAACGGCGGGACTTATCCTGCTCGGAACGAACGGGCTGCTCGGGGCGGACACCCTTGCGCACAAGGAACTGATGAGCGTCATCTCCGTCACCGCGGGCGCGTTCTTCTTCGGTTTCATCGGCTTTCTCGACGACTTCATCAAGGTAAAGAAAAAGCAGAACGAGGGGCTCACCCCCATGCAGAAGATAGTGCTGCAGGTGCTCGTGATAGCGGCGTTCTTCACGGTAAGAGTGCTCTCGGGAGATACCGACACCGCCATAAAGTTCCCCTTTATCGGAAGCCTTGACCTGTGGTATTTCTACTACATCATCTTGGGGCTCGGCATTCTCTACATCGTCAACGCGGTGAACCTCACCGACGGTATCGACGGGCTGTGTTCATCGGTAACTTTCGTTTACTGTATAGTTTTCGCAATAATCTCGGCTATGCTGGGGTTCAACGGTCACACGATAGTCGCTGTGGCGGCGGCGGGCGGCTGTCTCGGGTTCCTTATATGGAACTGGCACCCCGCGAAGGTGTTCATGGGGGACACAGGTTCGATGTTCCTCGGCGGCATCGTCGCTATGCTTGGCGTGTCGCTGCACGTTGAGGTGCTTATGGTCATAGCGGCGGCTGTATATATCTGGGAAGCGCTCACGGTGCTGATACAGATGACTTACTTCAAGATAACGCACGGAAAGCGGCTTTTCAAGATGACCCCTATCCACCACAGCTTTGAGCTCAGAGGGTGGAAGGAAGAAAAAATAGTGACAGTTTTCTCGTCGATAGGCGCAGTTTGCGGTGCAGCCGCGATACTGCTCGTAAACGGATTATAAGAAGGAGGACGTTATATGCAATCCTCATCGGATACAGCAAGACGCAGAGGCGCGTTCCAGCGCGGCTCTCTCACGGGCGCGAGCCCCATGCGAATGTACAGCGGCGGCGAGGGAGTTATGGGATCTCCCGTAAGCCGACCCGCGGACAGACGAGTAAGGCAGACTCACGGTGTTACGAGACCCGCGGCAAGACCTGCCGCGAGACCCGTTTCCCGCACCGCCGCTAAGGCACAGGCTGCGGCAAAGCCCAAAAAGACATTCAAGGAAAAGCTCCAGTCGCTCGTATGGCCGCAGAAGTTCGACTTTTCGTTCTTCCTCGTGGTGCTGATACTGCTGACATTCGGCATAATCATGCTGTTCTCGGCGACATACGCCTCGGCAAAGCTCACATACGGCGACAGCTTTTACTTTTTAAAGCGTCAGCTGTTATTCGCCGTGGGCGGCATCGGAGCTATGCTTCTGCTGTCCTGTATCGACTACCACATATTCTTCAACAAGCTTATACTCAAAATAGCTATCATAGGCTCCGCCTCGCTGATGGTACTCGTTCGTATCATAGGAAGCACGGTAAACGGCGCGGAGCGCTGGATACGAGTTGGCGAGATAACCATTCAGCCCTCGGAGATACTCAAATTCGTAACTATCCTTGTCATAGCGGAGTATATGCAGCGCAACTACGACAAGATGAAAAGCTTCACAAAGGGTTTCATGCCGATAATGATCCGTATCGGCATAGCCTGCGGACTTGTTATCATGCAGCCGCACCTTTCGGCTACACTGATAATCCTCGTCATATCGATATGTATGCTGTTCATCGGCGGCGCGAAAGGCACTCACGTAGCGCTTGTGCTTGGCGCGATAGCCGTGGGCGCGATAATGATATTCACCGTGTTCCCGATGCTCGGATTTGACTACGTTTCGGCAAGAATGCTCAGCCTTAAAGACCCCGAAGCGGATATCCAGGGCAAGACCTATCAGACCTACCAGTCGCTTATCGCTCTCGGTTCCGGCGGATTTTTCGGGCAGGGTTTCGGAAACTCCCACCAGAAATACAGCTATCTGCCTTTCGCGGAGAACGACTTCATCTTCTCCGTTATCGTTGAGGAGCTCGGATTTGTCGGCGCTATGGTCGTTATCCTGCTGTTCCTTATACTTATAATCCGCGGATTCTACATAGCGGCATCGGCTCCCGACAAGGAAGGTATGCTGCTCTGCGCAGGCATCGTAATACAGATAGGCGTACAGGCGTTCCTCAACATCGCCGTTGCGTCAAACGCGTTCTTCAATACAGGCGTTTCACTGCCGTTCTTAAGCTACGGCGGCACGGCGCTGCTGATGCAGCTCGGCGAAATGGGCGTTGTTCTGAATATCTCACGAAAGGCTACGATATAATGAAGGTTATCCTTGCCGCAGGCGGAACTGCGGGTCACATCAATCCCGCTCTTGCAATAGCAGACAAGATAAAGCAGCTCTTTCCCGACGCGCAGATAAAATTCGTCGGCGCTCAGGGCGGCATGGAGGAACGGCTCGTGCAAAGCGCGGGCTATGATTTCACAGCTTTTAAAATGGCGGGGTTCCAGCGAAAGCTCACCCCGAACAACATCAAGCGGAATATACAGGCGGTGCATTACTACATCACCGCCAAAGGCTACGCACACGACCTGCTGCGGGAGTTCGCTCCCGATGTCGTCATCGGCACCGGCGGGTACGTGTGCGCTCCCGTACTTACGGCGGCGTCGAAAATGGGCATAAAGACCGCAGTGCACGAGAGCAACTCCCTGCCCGGCATAACCACCACCATGCTGTCAAAGCACGTGGACAAGGTGCTCGTATCCAACGAGGACGTACTCTCTCACCTTTCCCGAAAGGACAACTGCGTCATCACGGGAAACCCTCTGCGCAGCAATATCCCCATTGAGGAGCGCGGCGCGGCGAGAGCCCGTCTCGGACTTCCCGACGGCATGACCATAGTCTCCTTCGGCGGCAGTCTCGGCGCGAACAAGATAAGCCGCGCGGTGGTGGCAATGCTGGGCTGGGAGCACGAATGCGGCGACATCAACCATATACACGCCTTCGGCGGCAACGGGAAAGATATGTTCGACGGGCTTCTGAAAGAATACGGCATAACCCCCGGAGAGCGGTTCCGCGCGCAGGAATACATCGACAATATGTACACCTGCCTCTGCGCCGCCGACCTTGTGATATCACGGTCGGGCGCTATGACTCTCACCGAGCTCAAAGCCACCGGCAGACCCGCAATACTGATACCATTCCCTCAGGCGGCGGAGAACCACCAGTATTACAATGCGCTCACCATGAGCAAGAACGGTGCCGCTATACTGATAGAGGACAAGGAACTCACCCCCGAGCGGCTGCTCGATGAGGTGAAGGCGCTTTACAATGACCGCGCGCGGCTTGCCGCAATGGGCGAGAACGCCGCGAAACTCAACATACCGAATTCCACCGATTTGGTGGTGAGCAATATACTCGACCTTGTGAAATAGGTAATTTTTAGCAAATTGCCCTTTTTCTGCATATTATGTCAAAAAAGCAGAAAAAGGGTGATATATATGTCAGAACAGCGCAGGCTCATTATAAGAGGAGGACGGCGCATAGAGGGCGAGATACGCGTACAGGGCGCGAAGAACAGCGCACTGCCGCTTCTTGCGGCAACGGTGCTTTGTAAGGGGCAGACCGAGCTTTACAACTGCCCGCGGCTCTCGGACTGCGACGCGGCGTGTAGGATACTCACGGCGCTCGGCTGTACCTGCAGACGCGAAAATAATGTGGTATGCACCGACGCGTCGGCTCTGAAGTCCTCGGAGATCTCCGAAAAGCTCATGCGGGAGATGCGCTCGTCGATAATCTTCATGGGAGCGCTCATCGGGCGCTGCGGACAGTGCAGACTGTCATTTCCAGGCGGCTGCGAGATAGGCACGAGACCGATAGACTTCCACCTTGACGCGTTCAGAAGAATGGGCGCGAAGATACGCGAGGAGCACGGCTGTATAGTATGCACGGCAGCGAAGCTTCGCGGCACGGTGATAACCTTCCCTGTGCCGTCTGTGGGTGCAACCGAGAACGTCATGCTCGCGGCAGTGCTTGCGGAGGGCGTGACAGAGATACATAACGCGGCAAGAGAGCCCGAGATATGCGACCTTGCGGCGTTCCTCAACAAATGCGGAGCCCGCATAAACGGCGCGGGTACGGGGACTATACAGATAGAAGGCGTAAAACGCCTGGACGGCTGCCGTTTCACGGTGATGCCCGACAGGATAGCCGCGGCGACGTATCTTTGCTGCGGCGCGATAACCCGCGGAGAGGTGCTGCTTACCCACGCGGATATACAGTCCCTTGAACCCGTGATACCCGTGCTTGAGCAGATAGGGTGCAGCGTTTACGGCTTCGGCGGCGGAAGCGTTTATCTCAACGCCCGCAAGACGCTGAAAGCTCCCGCGCATATCCGCACGGCGCCGTACCCGGGATTTCCCACCGACGCCCAGCCGCCGCTCATGGCGCTTTGCGCCACGCTTCCAGGCACGACCATGTTCTCCGAGACCATATTCGAGAACCGCTACCGCCATGTGAGTGAGCTTACGCGGCTCGGCGCGCGTATCAAGGTCGAGGGCAGGGTCGCCGTCGTAGAGGGGGTTGACCGTCTCTCAGGTGCGGAGCTTGAAGCGGGTGACCTGCGCGGCGGCGCGGCAATGGTGACTGCGGGGCTTTTCGCGGAGGGAATTACAAGAATAGGTCATGTCTGCTACATCGAACGCGGCTATGAAGACATCGAAGGATGTCTGCGAAGCGTTGGAGCGGATATACATTACGGTTCATAACCGGTCAGATATACAGGAAGTCAAATGTAAAGGGGTGAGCGTTATTCCCGAATTTCACAGGCTCAATAAGAGCCGCACGGTAGAAATGAGCAAGGAGGAGCTGCGCGAGAAGCTCCGTGAGGAGACCGAACGCTCACAGAAGCGTTCTTCCGCCCGCAAACCTGTCACCAACTCACGTAAGCAGCAGAAGATAGCCGAAACCGCCAGAAAGCAGCTCCCGCCGCAAAGTCCCGCACGCAAAAAGCGCGAAGCGGAGCTCAAAAAGCAGCAGGAGCAGGAACAGCGTGCAAAGCAGCGCCAGCGCAAGCGCGGCGGCAGCAACATCGTGTATTACGTGATGCTCTTCGCGCTTGCGGCAATAATATTCGCCGTGCTCTCGGTGACTGTGCTTTTCAACACGGAAAAAATAATAGTGGAAGGCGAATCGGACTACACCGACGAGCAGATAATCGCCGCCAGCGGACTTGAAGGCAACGAGAACCTCGTTCGGCTGAGCCTTACAGGCTTGCCCGAGCGTATGCTCGACAAGCTTGTCACTCTCGATAACGTCAAGGTCGAAAAGGTCTTCCCCTCTACCATAAAAATAACCGTGGAGCGCTCGGTGCCTATGGCTTGTTTCATGTACGCGGGTCAGAGCTACGTTATCTCCCACATCGGACGCGTCATGTCAATGGACGAACGCGAAGCCGACTGTATGCGCATACTCGGCTACAAACCCGCGGATTCCGTCATTGTAGGCGGGTTCATCAAGGCTGAGGACGAGGAGCAGGATAAACTCGTCAAAGAGATAAGCACCGCGGTGGAAAAGGCGGGCATTGAGGATATCACGACCGTCAATATCACCGATAACCTCGCTATTATCCTGTCTTACCAGGACAGGGTGGAGATAAATATCGGCTCGGTGCTTGATATTGACCAGAAAATGCGTATCATCAACGAACTGCTGTTCAATGGGCATATTGCCGAGACCGAGCACGTTACACTCGATGTTTCCGATACGAGCCGCGCTATCCAGCGTCCTATAACCTCCGCACCGATAGTCGTGCCGGAGGAAACAGAAGATACCGAGGAAGGCGAAGAGGGCGAGGGAGCCGAAACTACCGAAAATGACGGGGAAACGCCCGCGAATGCCTGATAGACCGCGGATTTTGGTAATAATCACCAATAAATCTTATAAACCACAACATTTAGATAATTTCGCGAAAAAAAAACACAAAATATTTAGTTTTTTTTCAAAAAACTATTGAAATTTTAAATGAAATCTGTTACAATAAACATTGAGAAAAATACAGTCGTAGTGCGGATTTGAGCGATTTTCACGTTCATAGCAAGGCTAATCGTGAACGAGTTGACGTTCCTATGTTTCGTCATTATGTACAAAATTCCGGGAGGTATATAACTGTGGCAATAGAGATCGATGAAGAGGGATTCGAAGTAGAAGCAGAGGAGCCCGAGTTCGACCATCTTGATGAAAACGCAGTCTATAACATCAAGATAAAGGTCATCGGAGTAGGCGGCGGCGGCGGAAACGCAGTCGAAGCAATGGCGAAAAAGGGACTCAGAGATAATAAAGCGTCATCTTCCGTTTCCGTGAACACCCCTGAGGACGTGGATATCGAGTTCATCGCCGTAAATACGGACGTTGCGGCACTTAAGAAAAAGGATAAGGCTATCATAAGACGCGTTCAGATAGGACGCAAGTGCGCAAAGGGCAGAGGCGCGGGCGGACGCCCCGAGGTAGGCGCGGAAGCCGCACGGGAGGACAGAGAAGAGATCGAAAAGTATCTCAAGGGCTCCTCTCTCGTGTTCATCTCCGCAGGTATGGGCGGCGGCACCGGCACAGGCGCTGCTCCTATAATCGCTGAGATAGCACAGGAAATGGGTATTCTTACTATCGGCGTAGTTACAAAGCCCTTCGACTTTGAGCGCGCCAACAAGATGAACCAGGCTATGAAGGGTATCGACGAAATGCGCAAGCACGTTGACGCTCTCGTTATCATACCTAACCAGAAGCTCATGCAGCTCAATGAGAAACAGCTTCTTCTCGCTACCGCTTTCCAGATGGTAGATGACGTGCTGTACCGCTCGGTAAAGATAGTTTCGGATATGATAAACTCCACCGCGCAAATAAACGTTGACTTCTCAGACCTGTGTACGGTCATCAGAAACGCGGGCGACGCTCATATCGCTATCGGTGTCGGCTCCGGCGACAAGAAGGTCGAGGACGCTGTAAACCAGGTCGTAAGCAGCCCGCTGCTTGAAACATCTATCAAGAACGCGGGAAGGCTCCTCGTTTACGTTACTATGTCAAGTGACGCTCTGCTGAGCGATGTAAACGACGCGACCGAGGCTATCACAAGAGCCTGCTCTCCCGATGCCGACATCATCATGGGTGCGGATTTCGGCCCGCCGGATATGAAGGATTCGCTTATAATCTCCGTTATCGCTACCTGCTTCAAGGACAGTTTCGATACAGTGACCGAGCCCAGCGTTGCCGAGGAGATCATCGCGAACACCACCAACACAGCCAAGAGCAATGATTTCGCATCGTTCCTCAATTCACGCACGTCTACCAGTCAGGACAACGACGCGTACGACGATCTCGAAAACCTGTTCAAGAGCAGAAACTGAGGTAAAGTCTATACATATTATCTCCCGCTTCACGGCGGGAGATTTTTTGTCGGAACTTACAAATTCCGCATAACAAAGCTGTCGGATTTGTTCAAAAAATCGTTTGTATTATGGGCGGCTATATGGTATAATGATTAGTGCAGTTTTCGCGCCTTCGATTTCTTCCGATAAAAGTATAGGCTATACCGCATAAATAGCGTGCGCAGATTGCGCCGTCAGATTTTTCGTCAGATTGGCTAAATTTGACGCAGGCTTGCTGGCGCAAGTCAAGGAAAATTTGGTCAAGATGACGGAATAATATGCAAGCAAGGTGCGTGCGCCTATTTGTGCGGTATTGCCTATATGCGGACAACTGCGCAACAATTCGTAAATGAGGAAATAACATGATAACAGTTTCAAATGTGAGCTTACAATTCGGCGGTCAGACGCTGTTCAAGGACGTGGATCTCCAGTTCAAGGAGGGCAACTGCTACGGCGTCATCGGCGCAAACGGCGCGGGCAAATCCACATTTCTGAAGATACTCAACGGTGAGCTTGAGCCCACCACAGGCTCGGTAACTATCCCGAAGGACAAGCGTATGTCCGTGCTGCGGCAGGATCACTTCGCTTTCGATGAATACACCGTACAGGACACCGTGATAATGGGCAACAAGCGCCTTTACGAGGTAATGCAGGAAAAGGACGCGCTGTACGCCAAGGAGGATTTCTCCGAGGAGGACGGCAACCGCGCAAGTGAGCTTGAAGCCGAGTTTGCCGAGCTTAACGGCTGGGAGGCGGAAAGCGACGCGTCAAAGCTCGTACAGGGTCTCGGGCTCGACGAGAGCATCATGTACAGCAGCATGGCAAGCCTTTCCGGTAACGAGAAGGTCAAGGTGCTTCTCGCGCAGGCGCTTTTCGGCAACCCCGACATCATACTCATGGACGAGCCTACGAACCACCTCGATATAGACGCTGTGGCATGGCTTGAGGACTTCCTCGCGGAATACTTCGGCACCGTCATTGTCGTGTCCCATGACCGTCACTTCCTCAACAATGTCTGCACCCACACCGTGGATATAGACTACGGCAAGATAAAGATGTACGTGGGCAACTATGAGTTCTGGTACGAGTCCTCACAGCTCATTCAGCGCATGATAAAGCAGCAGAACAAAAAGAACGAGGAGAAGATAAAAGAGCTCCAGACCTTCATTCAGCGCTTCTCCGCCAACAAGTCAAAGTCCAAGCAGGCGACATCGCGCCGCAAGCTGCTTGACAAGCTCACCGTGGAGGAGATGCCCGCGTCAAGCCGCCGTTATCCGTTCATAGGATTTGATATGGAGCGCGAGCCCGGCAAGGATATACTCCAGGTCACGGGGCTCACCAAGACCGTTGACGGCGTGAAGGTGCTTGACGACGTTTCGTTCACCGTCGGACGCGAGGACAAGATAGCCTTCCTCGGCGAGAGCGAGATAGCTATAACCACGCTGTTCCGCATAATCACAGGCGAGCTTGAGCCCGACGAGGGAAGCTACAAGTGGGGCAACACCATAACCACAAGCTACTTCCCCATTGACTCCGACCACTTCTTCGCGGGCTGTGAGATGTCCATACTCGACTGGATAAGACAGTACAGCGACGACGTTACCGAGACATACCTGCGCGGATTTCTCGGCAGGATGCTGTTCTCGGGCGATGACATCTTCAAGCCTGTCAACGTGCTTTCGGGCGGCGAGAAGGTAAGATGTATGTTCTCCCGCATGATGCTGTTCAAATCTAACGCGCTTATTCTTGACCGCCCCACCAACCACCTTGACCTCGAAAGCATTACCGCGGTGAACAACGGACTTCGCGATTTCAAGGGCGTTGTACTGTTCGCGTCCCACGACCACGAGATAGTCCAGACCGTGGCGAACCGCATAATCGAGATAAAGGACAAGGGCTGCTGGGACAAGCTCGGCACATACGAGGAGTATGTGGAGTGGAGACGCGCCCAGACAGGCGGTACATTCACTCTGTAAGCATTCAGAGCTTTTTGCTGACCTCCACCACCGCGCCTACGACCCGCACGTCCGCGGCAGCAGCCTTGTCGAAGCGGCGGACGGGATAATACGGGTTTATGGAGTGAAGCTCTACCCAGTCCTCACCGAACTTTATCTTTTTGACGAACGCCTCCTCGCCTATCATCACGACGGCGACACTGCCGCTGTCAACACTGTCGCTGCGGCGGACGAGGATACGGTCGCCGTCCTCGATAGTGGGAGCCATGCTGTCCCCGCGGACGTTTATCCAGAGAAACTCCGAGTTTTCCACGGGGTGCTCGATGAATGTGGGGATATAGCAGACCACGTGGCTGTCCGCGTATGCGCCGAACCCCGCGCTCACGCTGTCATACACGGGTATGCGGCAGATACCGTCGCTGATTATCTCGGCATTCGTCTGCTCAGGCTTTCCGAGGATATACAAAGCAGTGGTTTTCAGCCCTTCGGCAAGCACATCGAGCTTGGCGAGGGGTATGCTTTTTATGCTCCCCGTTTCATAGCGCTGGAGCGTGGATTTGCTGATGCCTGTAAGGTCGGCGAGCTCCTGGTATGACAATCCGAGCTCCTTACGGCGCACCTTTATTCTTTCTGCGGCTGTTTCAAGCGGCATATCCGATACCTCCTTTTTTTATCTTTACTGCTATTATACCACATTATTCCCATTTATGCAACATATTTTGTAAATATTTTGAAAAAAAGTCGCATAAACGGGTTGACAAATGTATAGGAGTGTGGTATTATATAGTTGTCCCAAAAATGCAACGTAAGGAGCAAATTCCCCGATTTGCAAAGGAAAGGAGGAGTATGTATAAGTGCAAGGAATGCGGGAACGGCGGCAACCTGCCACCCCGCGTTTACGACTGCGACGGAAGCTTGTTTGCAATGTGTGAGCACTGCGGCAGCGAAAATATCGCAATGGCGGCGGAGCCCTGCGATATCTGCGGAAAAATGCTGTACGAGGGTGAAACGGCATATCAGGCGGGAGACCTGCTGATATGCGCATCGTGCCTCACGGAAGTGCTCGTGTGAAACGGAGAAAAAAATGAACATAAGGAAGATACTTGAATCACATAAGGAGATCGACGACAGGATCAACCTCGGGCTCGAGGAGATAGCGCAGCTCCGCTCGCTCGCAGAGCGCGTGACTCAGCGCTTCCCCGCTCCCGGAGAGGGTCTTTGGAAGGGCGGCATATCGGACAGGGTCGGAAACTACGCGGTGAAGATAGCCGACCTTGAGCTGCGGATAGATAAGGAGATCGACAGTCTCATCGAGCTGAAGGAAAAGATACTCGAAATGACGTCGGCTCTCGATGACAGCGTAGAACGCATGGTGACGGAACGGCGCTACATAATGCATGAAAGCACGGAGACGATCGCCGAAAAGCTCGGCTACAGCCCGAGACACATAACACGCATACAGCGAAGCGCCCTCGCGCACCTCGAAGAGATGTTCGGCAACAGCGAACTCATAGCATAAAACCGCCCCGGCAGAAACGAACCTGCCGGGGCTTTTTGCGTCATTCGGACTTGAAGCTGTCCTTTCCCGCACCGCAGAGCGGACATTCAAAATCGTCGGGAAGATCTTCAAACTTGGTACCGGGTGCTATGCCGTTTTCCGGATCACCCTTTTCCTCGTCATACTCCCAGCCGCAAAGCTCACAAACGTACTTCATGGTGTTTCTCCTTTCGTCAGATCATATTCAGTCACTTTTCAGTGATGATACCGTATTTTCCGGGTCTCCTGTCACGGAATATCCCCCAGCTCAGCCGCATATCGTCTATCTCGTCAAGGTCGTGCTCCGCGGTTATCACCTTGTCGCCCTCACGCCCCGCGTCCTCAATTATCTCGCCCGTGCAGTCCGTGATGAACGACGAGCCGTAGAACGTGAGCGCCGAGTTCTGACCGCCGTTCGCCTCGCAGGGCTCCACAGTCTCGGTGCCGAATCGGTTCGCCGCTATCACCGGCATAACGTTCGCCGCCGCATGACCCTGCATCGCCCGCCGCCAGTGGGGCATACTGTCGGTATCGAGCACCGGCTCGCTGCCTATAGCCGTAGGGTACAGGAGCAGCTCCGCGCCCTCCAGCGCCATGCACCGCGCCGACTCGGGGAACCACTGATCCCAGCATATCCCCACACCGAGCCGCGCATACCGCGTGTTCCAGACCTTGAAGCCCGTATCGCCCGGGGTGAAATAGAACTTCTCCTGGTAGTAGTGGTCGTCAGGGATATGTGTCTTGCGATATACTCCGAGGACTTCCCCGTCCGCGTCTATCACCGCGCAGGAATTGAACAGCCGGTTCCCGTCCCGCTCATAGAAGCTCACCGGGAGCACCGCTTTCAGCTCCGCCGCAAGCTTCGCGAAGTGCTCCACCGCGTCATTCTCATTCAGCGGCTTCGCAAAGGCGTAGTATTCGTATCTGCGCTCCTGGCAGAAATACTGCCGCTCGAACAGCTCCGGCAGCAGTATGACCTGCGCACCGTTCCCCGCCGCCTCGCGGACCAGCTTATCCGCAAGCGCAATATTCTCTGTAATGTCCCTTGTGCAGTGCATCTGCACCGCCGAGACCGTGACTTTTCTCATGGTTCACCTCAAAGTGGTATCTGCTGGGTTATGCAGTGGATATTCCCGCCGCCGAGGATTATCTCCGACGCGGGTATCGGTATTATCTCACGCTCGGGCAGCAGCTCCTTCATTATATCGAGCGCCCGCCTGTCGCTCCTCTCGTTGGCTCCGCCGAACTGCGGCAGCAGCACGATGTCGTTGGCGAAGAAGAAATTCACATACGACGCGGCAAGCCGTTCGCCCACGTCGCGCACGTCCTCGCCCTCCTCAAAGGTCATTCCCTCAAGGTCATGCTCCGTGACGCACACAGGCACATCGGGTATCGGCAGCTTATGCACCTTTATGCTGCGTCCTTTCGCGTCGGTAACACCGTTCAGCGTCCGAAGGCACGCCGCTGAAAGCTCATACTGCGGGTCTGCGGTATCGTTCGTCCACGCAAGCACCACCTCGCCAGGGCGTATGAACGCGCACACGTTGTCAACGTGCTCGTTAGTCTCGTCGCCCCATATCCCGCGAGGCAGCCATATCACCTTTTCCCCGCCGAGAAATCTGCAAAGCGTCCGCTCTATCTGCTCCTTCGTCATGTCGGGATTTCGCCCGTGGCTCAGCAGACAGGCTTCCGTGGTAAGTATCGTACCCTCGCCGTCGGAATGTATCGAGCCGCCTTCAAGCACGAAGTCTCCCGCGTCGATACAGCCCATGCCCGTCATACGGCAGAACTCGCGGGCAAGCGCGTCGTCGCGCTCCCAGTGGCGGTACAGACCGTCATACTCTCCGCCCCATGCGTTGAAACGCCAGTTTATGCCGCGCACGCTGCCGCTACTCCTGTCCCTGACAAAGGTAGGCGCGGTATCTCTCGCCCACGCGTCGTCTGTGGGGATATCCAGCAGCCGTATCTTCGAGGTCTTGTCCAGCAGTCTCTCCGCCGCCGCGCGGGTATTGCCGCTCACGATGACATACACTGTCTCGTGCTTCGCTATCGTGTTTATTATCTGCGCAAAGACCTTCTGTGCAGGCTCCGCGCCGTACCCCCATGAGCCCGGCCGCTCGGGGAATATCAGTATTGCGGCGCGCTGCCGCTCAAATTCACCGGGCATATAATAGCTCATGACAATCTCTCCTTGAAATCGTAGTAGTCAAAGCTCTTTATTATCTCACATTCGCCGGACTCCCGCAATACTCCGATATCCGGCAGGGGCATACCGTTGAATGTATTGTTTTTCACCATGGTGTAAAGCGCCATGTCCTCAAAGCACAGCCTGTCGCCCTCGCTGAGCGGCTCGTCAAAGCTGTAATCACCGATGATGTCCCCCGCGAGACAGGTGCGGGAGGAAAGCCTGTAAGTGTGCGGCTTTACGCCCGCTTCACCGCTGCCGAAGAGCGGCGGACGATACGGCATTTCCAGTACATCCGGCATATGGCAGGCAGCGCTCGCGTCGAGTATCGCTATGTCCATGCCGTTATGCACTACCTCCATTACCTCGGTAACAAGCCAGCCCGCGTTCAGCACTACCGCCTCACCCGGTTCAAGATACACCTGCACTCCGTACTTTTCGGAGAACTCACGTATCAGCTTCACCAGCCCGTCGATATCGTACCCTGGCTTGGTTATGTGATGTCCGCCGCCGAAATTCACCCACCTGCACTTGTGCAGGTATTTGCCGAATTTCTCCTCCACATCCGCAACAGTCCTTGCAAGCGGCTCAAAGCCCTGCTCGCAGAGTGTGTGAAAGTGTATGCCGTCCACGCCCTCGAAAGCCTCCTCGTCGAAGTCGTCTATCCTCACGCCGAGCCGTGAGACGGGCGCGCAGGGGTCATAGAGCGGCTCGTCCTGAGTGGAACATTCGGGGTTTATGCGTATGCCGATGTTTTTTCCGTCACAGCGATAACGGAATTTATTGAGCTGCGCGAAGGAATTGAACACGATATGGTCGGAGATATCCACTATCTCGTCGAACTCGCTGTCCTTATAGGCGGGGGAGAATATATGCACCTCGCCGTCAAACTCCTCATAACCGAGCTCGGCTTCATACAGCCCGCTTGCCGTGGTGCCGTCAAGGTACTCCGATATAAGCGGATAAAGCTCGAACATAGAGAACGCCTTCTGCGCCAGAAGTATCTTACAGCCGGCACGGTCAGCGACATCGCGCAGTATTCTGAGATTTCGCACAATTGCCGCTTCGTCGATGATGTAGGCGGGAGTGTTTACCTCCCCGAGCGCGGGGTGCGCAATAAGCTTCCCGTTCATTTTATTCCACCATTACAGGGTTTTCGTTCACCTGCCACGGCAGACCGTACTTGTTGAGCGCGTCCATATACGGGTCGGGGTCGAATTCCTCGACATTGAACACTCCCGCTCCGCGCCATGTGCCGCCTGCCACCATAGCCGTGCCTATCATGGCGGGAACGCCGGTGGTGTAGGAGATAGCCTGTGCGCCTGTCTCCTTGTAGCACTCCTGATGGTCGCAGACGTTGTAGATATAGATATGGCGCTCCTTGCCGTCCTTTATGCCGCAGAAGATACAGCCGATATTGGTCTTGCCCACCGTCCTCGGACCGAGGGAGGCAGGGTCGGGCAGAAGTGCCTTCAGGAACTTTATCGGAACTATCTCGCGTCCCTCAAAATGCACGGGAGATGTGCCGAGCATACCCACATTCTGTAAGCACCGCATATGGGTAAGATAGGACTGACCGAAGGTCATGAAGAAGCGTATGCGCTTTACGCCGGGGATATTCTTGGCAAGGGACTCTATCTCCTCGTGGTGCAGCAGGTACATATCCTTCATTCCCACGCCGTCAAAGTCGTACTCGCGCTTTATCTCCATGGGCTTTGTCTCCACCCAGTGACCGTTCTCCCAGTAGGAGCCGTTGGCGGACACCTCGCGCAGATTTATCTCGGGGTTGAAGTTGGTGGCGAAGGGATAACCGTGGTCGCCGCCGTTGCAGTCAAGTATATCTATATAGTGTATCTCGTCGAAATAGTGTTTGAGCGCATAAGCGGAGTAAACTCCTGTAACGCCGGGGTCAAAGCCTGTGCCGAGCAGCGCGGTGAGACCCGCAGCCTTGAACTTCTCCTGGTATGCCCACTGCCACGAATAGTCGAAGTAAGCGGTGAATCCCTTTTCCTTGCAGCGCTTTTCGTATATCGCTCTCCACTCGGGGTCATCGGTGTCCTCCGCCTCGTAATTCGCGGTATCGACATAGTTCGCGCCGCATTCAAGGCACGCGTCCATTATAGTAAGATCCTGATAAGGCAGAGCCACATTCAGCACCGTGTGGGGCTTGAACTGCTTCATAAGCTCGCACAGCGACTCGAAACTGTCGGCATCCACCGCCGCGGTGGTAAGCACAGCCTTTGTCTTGTCCCTCAGCTTGTCGGCAAGCGCGTCGCACTTGCTCTTTGTACGGCTCGCTATCAGTATCTCGGTGAACAGCGGGTTCTCACAGCACTTGTGTATCGCGACGGTAGCTACTCCGCCGCAGCCTATTACCATAAGTTTCATTTTTATTCCTCCGTTTATTCGATCGTTTTTGTTACTGCTGTATCCTGCTCCCGCACTCGGGGCAGAAGTTCACTCTGAACTCCGGCAGCCTGTTCCCGCACTCGGGGCAGAACTTCGGCTGACAGTGCGGAGCAGGCGCACCGGAAGAAACAATATCCGGGCGTGTGACCTGGGGCATTATCTCTGTCTCGTCGGTTTTGATGTCTTTTGCGAGTATTCCCGGCGTACCTGACCGGATCATCATGTTTCCCATTCCGGTACCCCAAGGGGGAACGCAGTCAGGCTTGTACGGATGGTCATCGGTCATGTTCGTGTACATTAAAACGTCGCCAAATAACCCGAGACTCATCATTTTTTGTAATGAATCCCTGTCGGCATCTATCGACTCAACCTCAACGGTAAACCTGCACCCGAACTTTTCCGTAAGCTCGGCGGATATCTGCTCCCCAAAAGATTTTCGCAGCTTTACGAGCTCAAAGTACTTCGTCTTTCCGCTGTTTTCCGTTATATGCCGGCGCAGGCTCAGCTCAGTCTCTGCCGCGATGATGCTTTCAAGTCCCTTCTCGTCGGTCTCGGCTTCTACCGAGCCGTAAGCCTGTATCATTATATCAACTTTTTCAGGAAGAGCGTACGGTATCGGCGTTCGAGTACCGAATCTCGTTTCTGTCATTTTTTCTCTGCGCCCTCCTCTTCCTTCAGCATATCCTCCACATACTTCGGCAGCATGAACGAGCCTGTATGCAGATTGGTGGTGTAGTACCATGTCTTTATGCCACGGGCGTTCCAGCGCTTAGCGTCAAGGTCGCGCAGAGGGTGGTACTTCTTCGACGCGAACCCGAACAGCCAGTAACCCGACGGACAGGTAGGTATGTGCGCCTGATACACCCTGCTGATAGGGAACGACCTGTACGCCTTGCGGTGCATGGCACGGCAGGTCTCCTCGTCCTCGTCAAAGAACGGGCTCCCGTGCTGATACACCATTATTCCGTCCTCGTGCAGAGCCTTGAAGCAGCTCCCGTAGAACTCACGCGTGAACAGCCCCGCCGTATGCCCGAGCGGGTCGGTGCTGTCGTTGATTATAAGGTCATATTCGTCCTGCATACCGCGCAGGAACCGCAGCCCGTCACGGTTTGAGACTTCGACGCGCGGGTCGTCAAGCCCCTTCGCGTTGTCGGGGAAGAACTCGCGGCACACATCGACGAACATCTCGTCCGGCTCCACTACGTCTATATGCTCTATCTCGTCATAGTATGACAGCTCTCTTGCCACGCCGCCGTCACCGCCGCCGATGACAAACACGTTTCTCACATGGGGGTGGACTGCCATAGGCACGTGGACTATCATCTCGTCGTAGGTGAACTCGTCCTTCTCGGAGAATATCACGCTTCCGTCGGAGGTCAGAAACCGTCCGAACTCCTCCGACTCGAACACATCTATTCGCTGAAAGTCGCTGGTGCCGCTGAAAAGCTGCTTCTCCACACGAATGGACATTTTCACGTTATTCGTGTGCATCTCGGAAAACCAGAAATCCATAGTGTCTCCTTATATCAGGACATTGAGCTTCTCTAAATCGGGGTCTTCGGGTCCCTGCATGGAGCAGCCTTTTTCCTTTGCGTATAAAATATAGCTGATTATCTCGTTGGTTATCTGCTCGCCCGGCGCAAGTATCGGTATTCCCGGGGGATAGCACATGACGAACTCCCCGCATATCATTCCCGCCGTATCGCGTATGGGAACAAGCTTTTTGTCGGAGTAGAACGCCTTCTGCGGGGTCGCCGCCACGATAGGCGCGATATACTCGGCATTGTGGAGCTTCGAGCTTTTGCGCGAGTACAGCCGCTTGATATCCTCAAGGGCTCCCACAAGGCGCTCGATGTCCTGTATGCGGTCGCCGATAGAGATGTATGCGAGGATATTCCCGATGTCGCCGAACTCTATCTGAATGTCGTACTCGTCGCGCAGCAGGTCGTACACTTCTATTCCCGTGAGCCCCATGTCACGGGTATATACCGAAAGCTTGGTGACATCGAAGTCATATATGCTCCCGCCGTTTACTATATCCCGCCCGTAGGCGTAATATCCGCCTATGGAGTTTATCTCGCTTCGGGCGTACTCCGCCATGGAGGATACCTTCTCAAAGGACTCGTGACCGCGGAGCGCAAGATTTCTGCGGGAAATGTCAAGGCTCGACAGCAGCAGATACGAAGCGCTCGTGGTCTGGGTGAGGTTGATTATCTGCTCAACATAGCGCGTGTTCACGCTCGGTCCGAGCAGCAGCAGCGAGCTCTGGGTAAGGCTTCCGCCCGACTTGTGCATGGATATCGCCGCCATATCCGCGCCCGCCTCCATTGCCGATACGGGAAGTTTCTCGTGGAAGTATAGATGTGTCCCGTGCGCCTCGTCAACGAGCGTCATCATGCCCCTGTCATGCGCGAGCTTCACTATCGCCCGAAGGTCGGAGCATATACCGTAGTATGTGGGATTGTTCACAAAGACCGCCACGGCATCGGGGTTCTCGTTCATCGCCTTTTCCACCTGTGAGGTCTGCATACCGAGAGCTATGCCGATGTGGTTATCCACCTCGGGGTTCACATATACAGGCTCCGCGCCGCACAGCACAAGCGCGTTTATGACGCTTTTATGCACATTGCGCGGCAGGATTATCTTGTCCCCCGCCTTGCAGGCTGTGAGTATCATACTCTGAACCGCAGATGTGGTGCCGCCTACCATGAAGTACGCGTGCGCCGCTCCGAAAGCGTCGGCGGCAAGCTGCTCCGCGTCGTAGATGACCGATACCGGGTGACACAGGTTGTCAAGCGGTTTCATGGAGTTTACATCAAGGCTCACGCACTGCTCGCCGAGGAGTTTCACAAGCTCGGGGTTTCCTCTTCCGCGCTTATGCCCCGGCACATCGAACGGCACCACACGCTGTTTTCTGAATCTTTCAAGCGCTTCATATACCGGCGCCGATCTCTGTCTTTCAATATCCATAGTTTTATCCTTAAACAAAAGGGTGATACGCAAACGTATCACCCGCATAGTCGTCTTTCCTGTCAGAATGTACTCTGAGCTCTTACGGACGCTTACCGCCTCTTATTGACCGTTTCACAAGTGATTCGTATTGATTATAAAGTCATCATCTTATAAAATTCGAGCTTTAAACTCGATCAATAATTCCGGCGGACGGCATTATCCATGCTTCCGCTTGTCAAGTCCCGCAAGTATATCGTCGATATTATACGGTACACCGTTATCGCCGTCCTCTTTGAGCAGAGAATCGAGCCGCGGGATAGATGTCATTGTGTTTGTGCTCCGTGAGGGAGTGTATTGGCGTACGGGCTCCTCGGAGCCGAGTCTGAGCGCAGGGCGCTGGATACGCCTTGGCTTGTTCGCGTCGGGAGACTGCTGTGCCGCCTGCTGCGCCGCCTGCTGCGCCTGACGGGCGGACTGGCTCTGTATCGCCGCAACACGCTGACCCTCCTGGGTAAGCTCTGCTGTCCGCTGCTTGGTGAGCTGCTTTATCTCGGCGGTCTTCATAAGGTCGGCAGTCTTGCGCGCCGCCGTGCCTATCGCTTTCTCGCGGCTCTCGTACTCTTTTTCTGCTGCTATCACGGCGCCGCGGGTCTTGCGTATATCGTTGACGACCTGCGCGCGGACTTTTTTCATGTCATCACGCTCGTGCTCGGCTTTGGTAGCTTCTATCGCTTCATTGAGCTTCTGAGAGGAGAGCGGCATGGTCTGTCGCACGGGCTGCTGACGCGCGGTACGGTTTGTGGGAGCCGTGAACAGCGGCGACTGCGGCTGTCTTGACTGCTGCTGACGCGCGGCTATCTCGGCGTAATCACCGCCTGCGGTCTTGCGGGGAGCGCCCTGCTGACGCACGGTCTCGCTCATGCCCGTATCGTATATGCCGATACTGCTGTCAAGGGACGCGTTACGGTAGGCTCTCGCGGCTTCCGCCGTACCTCTGCGCTCACGCGGGGCACGCTCGGAGGGGCTGTAAGTCGGGACTTCGTACTGTTTCTTTATAGTTTCTATCTCGGGCTGGGGCATTATTTTGCCTGCGAACTTCACTATCTCAAGGATTATCATTATTATGCTCGGGACTATCGCTATCATCAGCATACCGAACGGCGACACCGCAAAGCTTATAAGCCCGCCCAGCATATCGGAGTAGCTCATTCCCTTCGCCACCACCTGGGTCTGTGAGAGGGTTATCTCGGCGTTGTTCTCGGTCTTGACCGCGAAGCTGTAAACTCCGTCGTAAAGGTCGCTTGTCATGACCTGCGCGAGAGCGGGCTTGCCGTTCTCAAGCTTGAATATCACTATATTTGTGGGCTGTATCTCCGCGGGAGACACCTTGCTCGCGAGTATCGCGGTGCCTTTGTTGAGAAACTCGAACGCGTCTGTCTTGACAAGGTACACGTTAGAGCCGAAGATGCTCGGCGTACCGTCCCCGGCGGCATACACGACCGCCGTGACACTAAGGAATATCGCTATCACAAAGAACAGTCCGCATATTACACGCAGTATTATCTGAAACGCTTTATTTTTCGGGCTCATTTCTATCTCCTCTGTAATTATTGCTCAGCGTTATACTATCCATAAAAAGTTACAATTATAATTATAGTATATTATATCATATCCTCCGACATATTTCAACCCTTTTTTACAATATATTTTGTTTTCGCGGCAAAAAACACACAATATGTATGGCGGCGGGATAAAAAAACAATTGTTGACTTTTTGCTCCGTGTGATATATAATATATAATAAGTATATATGTCGTTTTTGGAGAACTGTATGAAATCCCAGAATAAAAAAGCTGTCGCTTATCAGATAGTAAATCCGCTGTGCATATTCCTCGTGCTTCTCACCGCCGCGCTTACCGTGCTCATGCTTATATATACCGTCAGCGAATCGCTTGAGGAAAGAAGCGTAAAGGGCAGGCAGATATCACAGTACACCACCAACCGCATAACCGACTACGCCGCCGCGGACTGGCTCACCGAATACTGGCTCGCAAACTACGGCGAAATGGAGTTCATCTACACCGAGACAGCCGCGGCAGAGCTGCGGCGAAACATCGCTTTGGATATCCCGGGATATTCGGGGATAAAGAACGTGACCTCGGAGCAGGCAGCAGCGCTTTCCCCCGAGATACAGAAGAAATTCGCCGAATACTGCTATGCGGCGATCTCGGCGGACCTCAACTGGGTGAAGCGAGAGTTCGGTCCTACATACCTCGATATGTTCGTTATCCGCGGCAATGAATGTATCTTCCTCGTGTCAGGATGCGGCTGGGACGAAACGCATATCAGTGAAGGCGGAAGTATATTTGAGCTCGGCGTGACCATTCCCTTCGAGCTCGGCGACTACCCCGTGCTTGACAAGATACTTTCCGGCGAGCTGCCCGAGGATACCATGGATGTGTCCCTCTCACAGGGCGCGGATCACAGCAACGTCCGCATTTTCGACCCCGTATATGACGACAGCGGGAGCTCGTTATGATAGTTTCCGTCTCGCAGCAGTGGGACGATATAATGAGCGAGGCTATCGCCGTGACCGCTGCGTCGGGGCTTGCGGTAAGCGTGCTGTTTATACTGATAGTAATACGCACCGTCCGCCTTATCTCGAAATACGTCGTGCGCCCGATAAAAATGGAAGAAGCTGTACTTGCGGAGTATGTGCGCGACAAGGATCCCGAAAAGGTCATCACCTCACTGTCCGAGGTAAAATGCCGCAACGAGATAGAGACCCTCGCCGAGAACTTCTCATACATGGCGGCCGAGATAGATACGCATATCAAGACAGTCCGCGCCGTGACAGCGGAAAAGGAAAGGATAGGCGCCGAGCTCGACATGGCGGCGAAGATCCAGGCAAGCCAGCTCCCGAGCACCTTCCCAGCGTTCCCCGACAGGACGGAATTTGACATTTACGCGTCCATGGATCCCGCAAAGGAGGTGGGCGGCGACTTCTACGATTTCTTCCTTATCGACGATGACCACCTCGCCGTCGTCATAGCGGATGTTTCGGGAAAGGGCGTTCCCGCGGCTCTGTTCATGATGTCGTCGAAGATGCTTATAAACAGTTTCGCGCTTTCGGGCGGCAGACCCTCCGAGATACTCGGCGCGGTGAACAATATGCTGTGCGAGCGCAGCGCCGACGATATGTTCGTCACGGTATGGCTCGGCATACTTGAGCTCAGCACCGGCAAGCTCACAAGCACCAACGCCGGTCACGAAAATCCCGCAATAAAAAAAGCCGGCGGCAGCTTTGAGATACTCAAAGACCGGCACAGCCCCGTCGTCGCCGCCATGCCCGATATCCCCTACCGCGAGCAGGTCATGCAGCTTGAGCCCGGCGACACTCTGTTCGTATATACCGACGGCGTTCCCGAGGCGACAAGCGCACAGGTGGAGCTGTTCGGCGAGGAAAGGCTAAGTAAAGCCCTCAACTCCGTGGGCGACGTACCCCTCGAAAAGCTCCTCGACACGGTGAACAGCGCCGTCAGCGACTTCGTGGGTGACGCGCCGCAGTTCGACGACCTCACGATGCTCGCGCTGCGCTATAACGGGAAATAACTATCCGAGGGTGATGAAATGGCAGGAAAACGCATAAAAGAGCTCGATATCATCAAAGGCGCGGGAATACTGCTCATCTCGGTCATACACCTGGTGTACCGCCCGCAGAACGGCGCCGCGGACTATCTGCTCCGTGCGGCGGGGTGGTTCCTGATATCCGTTTACCTCATGATGGCGGGATACTCGTTCTCAGCGGGAAAAAGAACGCCCGTGCAGAATTATCTTCACAGGCTCAGAACGCTTGTACTGCCCGCGGTCATCATCGACGCGGCGCTGTTCGCTGTCGGCGGAGCCTACTGCGCCCTCGTTCACGGCTATACCTTCGCGGACTGGTGGCATGACCTCGCGGTAACGGCGCTCCGACCGGAGCTTTGCACGCATATATCCCCCGAATGGGGCAGCGGCGGCGTGCTGTTCAACAACATCTCACCCTCATGGTTCATCTGGACAATGGCGTTCACCGAGCTTGTGTTCTTCCCCGCCGCACAGCTGTGCGCAAGAAAGGGCAGAACGTTCCGACTGTGCGCGGTCGGCGCGCTGACCGCGGTGCAGATACCGCTTTACATCTTCGTTTCTCCCCTGCCCCACCAGTTACAGCTCATACCGCTGTTCACCGCGTTCATGCTTATCGGCGCACAGCTCCGCGACAGCGGACTGCTGAACCGTGAATGGCGCTTCAATATCCCCGTGACGGCGCTTATCGCTGTTATCTGCCTTGCCGCCCACTTCGGCATATTCATGCTCGGCGGCGACGAAAGCTATTACCGCGGACAGCTCGGATACGTGGGCGGGTTCGATATCCTGCTCACCCTCGTACAGCTCCCCGTGGGATTCGCAGGATATTACGCGCTCGCGGTGCTTGCCGCAAAGACACGGCTCCTGTCACGGGGGCTCGTGTGGATAGGACAGCACACCCTCACGATACTGCTGTGCCACTGCTTCTTCGGCATGATCGCGGCGGATATCCTGCAAACCTACATAAAGCCCGGGCCTATGTGGTATGTCGAGAACGCGGGGCTCACCGTGACCCCGGAAATATTCCTCAGATCCCTCGCCGGGCAGATATCCGCCATAGCGTGCAGCTGCGGCATAGCCGTCCTCAGAGACAGGCTCACGCAGAGAAAAACCGCCCCGTGAGCGTAAACTCCTACACCGCTCATACACCGTTCCTACACCGCAGCTCCTACACCGCGCGTCACACGATCTTCTCGATCTGACAGCGCAGCCAGTCGGGGTCGCGCTTGGTATATACCGCCTCGGTGATGTCGTTTATCTTGTGACCCACCATGTACTTTATCGCGTATTCATCTACGCCGCAGCGCTTGGCAGCGCTCACGAAATGCTTGCGCCCGTCGTGAAGACGATGCTCGCTGTTTCCGCCGATGCTGTCATTCACGGCGGTGAACGCGCGGCAGAACTGCATATAAGAGATCGGCAGAGCGCCGCTTGACGCCCTGCCGAAAAGATATATCCCGCCGCGCGCGACAGCCGCTTCATACTGTCGGCGGACGATGCCCGCTATCCTGCTGTGTATCGGAACTACGCGATCCTTTCCCGCTTCGGTCTTAAGCCCGCCGCGGAACGTCATGCCGTCAAGATCGACGTCCTCGACTTTGAGCGTAAGAAGCTCCTGCGGCCGCCAGCCCGAATAGCACTGCACGATCACCATGCTCACATACAGATTGCTTTCGTACTCCCACAAGGTCTTCATCTCGTCTTCCGTATATATGATGTGCTCCCTCTTTACCGTCGTGACGCTCTTTATTATCTCGTCCGAGAGCTTGAAGGAACGGGCGTGATTTATCTCAACTATCTCAAACTCCACCGCATAGTCGAGCATGAGATTGAACAGGGTCTTTATGCGTGACTGGACAAGGGGCGGAGCCTTCCGCGTCACCCCGCGCACCTGAGCCGTGCCCTCGTCGATGCACTTCTTTATGTGCCGCGGGCGAAGCGCCTTGACGCGCATTTCGTACACCTCGGTGCAGTATTTCCACGCGGCTTCGGTCTGGGTTATGCTCGTTTTTGACGAGATAGAGCGCCGATACTCCTCAAACCACAGCTCGTAAAGCTCCTTCACCGTGATGTCCGCTTCGATGTCGTAGGGACAGCGGTTGTACTCCACAAGCGCCGCATAAGCGTCATTGTACGTCGGGAAGTAGGCACGGGGTCTCAGAAGCTTGCTTATCGGCTTGCCGTCGGGCGTCTTTCCCGCGTTTATCATCACGCGGAACGGGTTGCGGAGGTTCTTACCCTTTATCTCGGTTATCTGTCCGAAACCGTTTGGGAGCCGCATACGCTTTTTACCGCGCTTTGCGCCGCTCTCCTTTTTCATCGGGTACCCGCAGTGGGGACAGCTTAGCGCCGAGCTGCTCACCTGCAGCTTACATTCGGGACAAAGTATCAACATATTATCTACCTCCTTGCAAAAAGTGATGTACAATAATTATATAATGCCTTAACTTCGTTTGTCAATTTGAAAAACTCACAAAAAAATCCCGCGGCTTTTGGAAGTGCTCCGAAGCCGCGGGGTTCGTCATTTTTATTCCTACACCTCTCATACATTCTGCGTTTTCAGCCCGCATGAAAAGCGGCTTGTCAAGTTTAATCATGAAGATTAACAAGATCCTTGCAGCAGGCGTTGCTGCAACACTCGCTGTTACTTCGCTTTCCGCTGTTGTAAGCGCTGAGCAGCAGACCAAAGAGTTTGACATTTATGTAACTCGTGGCGAGGGCCAGACAGACGTTGTTCTTAACGCAGATGTTAACGGTGCAATCGCTGTGAACCTCAACCAGACAAAGAAGCAGAAGATCATAGTTAATATGAACGATGCTTTTGGCGATGCTGAAGTTTCTGAACTTAAGCTCCATGTTGAGGGTTTCCAGAGCCTTAACGCTGCTCAGACAGTTGCTAAGGATTTCAAGTTTGAAAAGGTTGCAAACACAACAAACCAGTATTCTCTTATTATCCTTGACAAGAAGACACCTATTTACCATGACGGTGAATTCGCAAGTTTCTACTTCAGCAAGATCACTACTCTCCAGTTCACAGCTACTGTAAAGGGCAAGACACAGAATGAGACCATTTATAAGAGCTGGACATCAGGCGACGGCGCAAAGTTCCTGTTCAACGAAGTTACTATTCATGACCTTAAGGCTGACGGCGTAACATGGGAGACCACAGCAACAAAGAAAATAGGCGACCTCACAGGTGTTACCACGCAGGCTGGCAGAAGAGTCGTTCAGCAGAATGATCTTCAGTGGGTAGAGTCTCAGGCTGCTAATGAGATCACAGAAGTTCTTACAGAAGTTGCAGCACTCGGTGCAGGTCCTGTTAAAAACGGCGGTGCTGTTACAACTCAGGTTGGTCCGTCCGATAGTTTCTACAAGAAGAGCACTGCTACAAGAACACAGTACATCAAAATCAGTAGCTTAACAATGACTCAGGCAAATACAGTTGTTGGTGGCGCGGCGGCTGCAGCGACGGCAGCTGCTCCGATACAGTATGGTGTTGCTGCTGCTACTTACACAACTGTTGCTGCAGATAACGGTATTGCAACTGGAACAGTTGGTTATAAAGTTACAACAAACGTTTGGGATGGTGGAGCTTCCGTAGCTGGTCCTTCCTACTTTGTAGTCAGCAGTACTGCTCTTGCTCCTGCTGCTGCCGGAACAGCATACACTAACGTATACGCATTCATGGAAAACGCTCCTGTTTATGAACAGATCGACATGAGCAAATACTCCGAAATATCAGATGCTACTGGTGGTGTTGGCTATACAGTAACTGGTGGAGACAAGGCTTATAAGTATGTTATCAAGACACTTTCCGGCAGCTATATGCTTGGTACTGCTGAGTTAGGTAAGAATGAATCAAAGATTGCCGGCAAGACACTCAGCGACGCTGACAGCGTAGCTCCTCTGCTTGCTTATGCAGTAGCACAGGGCGGTTACTTCGAGTCTAAGAACGACTACGGTAACTACGGCGGCAAGGACTTCGGTGTAAGCCTTTACAAGATCAACGGTACTACAAAGCAGATCTACGCTTGGCTGCCTGTAACAACAGTAAAGGCTAATACAGATTGGGCTGCTGCTGCTATAGGTGTTACAAAGGGCTCTACAATAACATCTTGGAATGCTATAAGAAAAGGTATGCAGAACAACAGCAGTGTTTGCTACGGTCTTGACTGGTCTAAGGACGGTACAGCTACTATCAGACGTGAGAACGTATGGCAGCTCTCTCTCACAGGCGACCATGCTTCGTACAGTGGTGTAAACGATGCTGACCACTATCAGTCCTACAAGGATAGCGATATGACAAAGGGTACAGGTCCTGAGGGCTTCTCCGGTTTCGCTACACAGGTTGGTGAGTTCTTCAACCACAAGGATAACGGTACAATCACATTCACATTCACATCCACAGCATCTTCTGCCGGTTCTGCTGCTTGGTCGAGCGGTATTCCTTCCACTGAGGTTGGTCTTATCGGTTCCGGCGCTGGTTCTGTAACATCTAACTTCGCTCTGTTCTTCAACTATGACAGCACAAGCGGTATGATGTACAGCCCTGTAAAGGTAGATCAGACAGCAGGTACTGTAACATTCGAGATCGATCAGTACCTCAAGGATTGCGGCGGTCTTACAAAGGCTACTCTGCACGACATCTACTACGGTCTGAACGTAGGTTACAGCGAGAATGTTGATTACAACGGATCTTACGGTATGTACGTACAGAAGGTAACACTTGCTTACGACGATGCTCCCGCTGCTGACGCTGACGCTGCTGCTGCTGTTGACGATGACGCAGTTGTTGCTGACGACGACGATGCTGCTGCTGTAGTTGACGCTGACGACGACGATGATGACGACACTGACGATGATGATCTCGCTGCTGTTATCACCGACGACGACGAGGACGACACCGCTGCTGCCGGCACAGTAGATGTAGTTACACCTGCTGCTCAGGACAGCAACCCTGCTACAGGCGTAGGCCTCGCAGTTATCCCCGCTATCGTAGCTGCTGCTGCAATGGCAATCTCCAAGAAGAGAAAGTAATTCGACTGAATTAGTTTAACTTCAATATCACCGTTCCCCCCGCAACGCGGGGGGAATGGCATATCACGGGAAAGCGGGTGCCACCGCGGTACCGTGTACCATTCGGCGGAGAGTAAGGTGCTCTCCGACTCCACTTCCGGGGCGGGTTGCCCTATTCCGTGGGGCGGTCGCCCCTGTGCGCGCGGTA
>JAGBLA010000130.1 GCA_017635675.1 Ruminiclostridium sp. | reverse complement strand
CTGAGCTTACCGCTTACATGAGCCAGTATCTTATGTCCGTTCTGGAGCTCTACCTGAAACGTAGCGTTTGGCAATGCCTCAAGTATTGTTCCCTCTACTTCGATCACATCTTCTTTAGACAAGCTTATTCACACTCCTGTAATGTCGTCTTATCGTTCAAAGCCTCTTTCAGGGCGCGTCGCAGCGCCTTGTCGGAAACGCCTTCCACATTCACCGTCTTTTTAGTGACGGCAAGATGTATCGGATTTTTCTTTTTCGGTCTTTCCAGGGGTCTTTCCTTTCCGTCCGCGACCAGCACGAACTTTCCGTCAAGTCCCACTACTGCCAGCGGATAGCCTTTATCGCGCCCCGCACGGCTTATGACCACTGTTCCTTTTACAAGCTCCATACATACACCGTCAATGCGATTCAAGCGTAAGGATGATCGGCTTATCGTTTGTTATCGCGATACAATGCTCAAAATGCGCACTGAGCTTACCGTTCGCCTCCACTACCGTCCACTTGTCATCGAGCACCCTTACTTCGGGCGTTGATTCGTTGACCATCGGCTCTATGCAGATCGTCATTCCGGGAACAAGTCTCGGACCTCTTCCCGCTCTGCCGAAATTCGGCACCTCGGGATCCTCGTGCATTTCAGTACCGATGCCGTGACCGACATACTGTCTTACGACGTGGTAACCGTTGCTTTCAACGTGCTGCTGGACTGCCGCAGAGATATCGCCTACCCGGTTTCCGGGGACAGCCTGTTCGATTCCTATGAACAGTGCTTCCTCAGTGACCTTCATGAGACGCTCCGCTTCCGGGGAGACTGTACCTAC
The DNA here is from genome assembly GCA_017635675.1 of Ruminiclostridium sp. Taxonomy (GTDB): domain Bacteria; phylum Bacillota; class Clostridia; order Oscillospirales; family Ruminococcaceae; genus Ruminiclostridium_E. The sequence goes on along the minus strand of JAGBLA010000130.1, from coordinate 1,245 downwards.
CTTGAAAGTACGCGCGTTGTCGCCCTGCCAGCCTTTGTACAGCGTTGTGACATCAACAGTCACTATATCTCCCTCCTTGATGATCTTCTTCTTGGAGGGGATACCGTGGATAAGCTCTTCGTTCACGGAGATGCAGGCGCTGTTAGGAAAGCCCGCATATCCGAGAGATGAAGGTATCGCACCCTTGCTTACGATAAAATCGTGAATTATTTTGTCAAGCTCCCATGTGCTCATTCCGGCCTTTATAGATCTGCCCGCAAGCGCAAGCGCCTGTGCGGCGATCTCGTTGGACTGCATCATTTTGCGGAGCTCCGCCGATGACTTGATCTTTATCATTCAGTTACTTACCCTTCTATGGCTTCGAGAGTAAGCTTTGCGGTATCAGCGATACCGTCCTGACCTATAACTGTCTTGAGCTTGCCCTTTGCCTCGTAGTAATCCTTGAGCGGTGCGGTCTTTTCGTGGTAAGTTTCGAGTCTCGAAAGCACGGTCTCGGGCTTGTCGTCAACTCTCTGCACGACCTTGCCTCCGCAGCTGTCACACACGCCGTCCTGTTTGGTAGGCTTGTGTTCAATGTGGTAGGAAGCTCCGCAGCTCTCGCAGACTCTTCTTCCGGAAAGTCTTGCACAGATCTTGTCGTCGGGAACATAGATCTCGATGACCTTGTCAATATTCACTCCCATAGCGTCCAGAGCTTCTGCCTGGGCAACCGTCCTCGGGAAACCGTCAAGTATAAAACCGTTCTTTGCATCGTCCTTGGCGATCCTGTCCTTGAGGATACCGATAACGATCTCGTCGGGAACAAGGTCGCCCCTGTCCATATACTCTTTTGCTGCAAGACCGGTAGGTGTACCGTTCTTTACTGCTTCTCTGAGCATATTACCCGTCGAGAGTGCGGGGATACCGAGCTTTTCGCAGACTATCTCCGCCTGTGTTCCTTTTCCTGCGCCGGGAGCGCCTAAAAAGATCAGGTTCATATTTTCTCCTTCTCTATGCCGTCATCAGTTGACCGGCAGGTTGCTTATTCGAGGAAGCCCTTGTGATGACGCATCATCATCTGGCTTTCGAGTGAACGTACAGTTTCAAGTGCAACACCCACAAGGATCAGCATTGTTGTACCGCCGAGGGAGATGTTGATGTTTGTAAGCTGTCTGAAAATTATCGGGAATATAGCTATGAAAGCTAAGAACATAGCACCGATAAGCGAGATCTTTGAGAGCGAATTTGTGATGAAATCCGCAGTAG
>JAGBLA010000129.1 GCA_017635675.1 Ruminiclostridium sp. | reverse complement strand
TCCTCCCCAATTACGCGGTGTACACACCGCGGCAAACTCTGATTTGTCTTTCAACAAAAAAGGAGAACGACAATTGCGTTCTCCTTTATAAATAGTATAAATATCAGTACCCGTACTGTTCGAGGTATTCCCTGTAAAGCTCGTCATAGCTTTTCTGCGCCTTGCTGCTGGAGTTGTCATCGGTACTCTTTGACTCATCGAGCTGCACTTTAAGATCGACCATCTTGCCGTCCCTGTACACCGTCAGCTTCACCGTGTCACCTATCTTGCACTTGTTCTTGACCGCATTCAGCTCGCTTATCGAGGTGATCGAGGTGTCATTTATGCCGATGATGATGTCACCCGCCTTGACACCGCCCTTTTCAGCGCCGCTGCCCTTTGTTACCGTCACTACCTGGTATCCGCGCGGAATGTTGTAGTATTCAGCATATGTCGCCGAAACATTTCTTCCCGCAACGCCCAGGCTCGGCCTTTTAACGAATCCGTCCTTCATCAGACTCTGTATTATCGGCATAGCCTCGTCGATCGGTATCGCAAATCCGAGTCCCTCGCCGTATGTGTTTGATACCTTCGCCGAAGTGATCCCGATGACCTGTCCGTAAGCGTTTATCAGCGGGCCGCCCGAGTTACCGTTGTTTATCGAAGCGTCCGTCTGTATAAGCGTCATCGTCCTGTCCTGTATCTGCAAAACTCTGTCCTTCGCAGAGATGATACCCGACGTTACCGAGTTCGCCAGCGAGAAGCCCAGCGGGTTGCCTATAACAATGCTCACCTCGCCGACCCTTATCTCCGACGATTTGCCGAATTCGCACGCCGTCAGCTTGCTTTTCGCCGTTATCTTCAGCACCGCAATGTCCGTCTGCGTGTCCTTTCCCACAACAGTCGCCTTTAAGGTCAGATCCTCTTCCTTTGCGTTGCTGTCGCTCGCATAGCTCTTTGGCAAAAGCACCGATACCGACTTGGCACCCTCAATAACGTGCGCGTTGGTGATGATGTATCCGTCCTCGCTCATAACAATTCCCGTGCCCGTCGCCGTTCCGTTTGAAAGTATCGAGGATATGCCCACCACCGACGGCGAAACCTTCGTCACAATGTCAGGTATCGGCATCGCGTCCTTTGGAGTCGAAAGCTGCGCAATAGTCGGCAGATTGCTCCTGTCGACCTCCGAAGAGCTGTCGTCAGCGCTCGAGTCCGATGACTTGCCGTCATCCTTTGACGAACTGTTCGCCGATACGCTGTTTGATTTTGAAACAGGGTTGTTCCCCGTGATAAGCGTGTACCCTACCACCGATGTCGTGCCGATAGCAATAACGCTGAGTATCGCTACGACCGTCGTCAGTATCTTCTTGCCCTTTGATGCCTTCGGCTTCTTCGGCGAGTAGTAAAACTCATTCGCGCTGCCCGCCTGATTGAAATTCGTGTATCCGCTGTTATCGTGAAAGCTGCCGTAGCTGCGGCTGTCATAACCGCTGTACCTGTCGCGTTCATTAAAGCCATTGTTGAAATCGTTCATAATATGACCCCCTCGCACCGCATTTTCAAGTCTTAACTCTATTATACCATTTAATGTGATAGTTTTATGATAGCTAAACTAATTTTTAATGTTAATCTTTAATGTAAATCACCATTTATGCCGTCCACACCCCAAATCAGTATTTGTACTATTATCAAATCAGTAGAGGTATGCCCGAAGGGGTTTTAGGACGGGCGCAAATTTGCGGAAAGCCCCCTAAACAAGAGCCATTCAATCCGCCTTTTTGCAGGCGGATTGCGGAAAAATAGTGAGTGTATTCTCC
>JAGBLA010000128.1 GCA_017635675.1 Ruminiclostridium sp. | reverse complement strand
AGGTGATCTTGATGGTGTGTTTATCGATAACATCAATCCGCTCGATGAAACGCCGCGTCATGCTGTCATCATATTCTGTGAGCCTGAAATCTGTTCGATCGATCTCGTCCAGGATTTCTTGAACAGAATCGGTTGTTATCGAATGACCTGTGAGCTTCTCCCGCTCGGCTCTGATCTGCTCGTTTATAGCATCTAACTCATCGGAGAGTCGTTTGAACTCTCCGTCATACTTGGTGTAGTCAGTCTCGGCAAGCGACAGTTCCAGCAATCGGCTGATTTCATCGCTGCGTTCAGCCCGAAGCTGCTCGAGTTGTGAGATTATCTGTTCGTCCGGAATCACGATCTCTTGGATTCCTGCTTTCAACTCCTGCCTGACATCATCGCCTATCACACAGAAGTCGTTTATTGCGTCCACAATCGCTCTGTGGAGGCTTTCTTCGTGTATCGTTGGTGAGTGTTTGCACTTCTTTTTTCCGCTCTCCAAACGGCTCACACAGCGCCACACGATTTCTTTGTAGCCCTTGGCCGTCCAGGTCGTTCTGCGGTACGCAGCACCGCACTCCGCGCAGTACATTCTTTCAGTCAGTGCGTACTTGGCACTGTACTGTCCGTTGTTGTTTGTTTCCCTGCCCGAAGCCTTTTTCAAGCTGTTTCGGCGGGTTATCTCGATCTGTGCCTTGTTGAAGGTATCGCGGTCGATTATCGCCACATGGTGGTCGCTGACATAGTACATCGGAAGCTCTCCGGTGTTCTTTTTCGTTTTCTTCGATATGCAGTCAACGGTGTATGTCTTTTGCAGGGGCGCATCTCCCGCATATTTCTCATTTTGAAGTATGCTTGATATTGTGGATATCGACCACTTGACGGCTCCGCGGGAATTCGGTGTGTTCTGCTCTATAAGCCTGTCGGCTATATTCCGATAGCTTGCTCCGTCCAGGAACATACTGAATACCAGTCTGACCGTTTCCGCTTGCTCGGGAATTATGCGAGGCTCGCCGTTCTCGTCCTTTTCATAGCCGAATATCGCCGCCATGCTGAATTTGCCTTTCTCGAAGGAGCGGCGGATTCCCCATGACACGTTCTTACTGATACTCTCAGATTCCGCTTGTGCGAACTACAAAAACAGTGCAGCCCCGAAGGACTGCACCATAGAAATTATTCAAGTAAAGTGTTTTGCAAGATCATTCGACTGTTAAGTTCTGATCATATACAGCACAGCCGTCGCCTCGTTTGTTATAAACAAGATCACGCGCTTTCTGCGGGAGCGATGCCCCGTCAAGAGTAAAGATCGTACCATCGGATTTTTCGCCGACATCGTACATATTCTCCAGTCCTTCGGTTGTCACCTTTATGCTGGACATATTCACAACACAGCCGTCACAAAGCTTGTTCACGATCATCGAGAACGCTTTGGCGGTAAGCTCAGAATTGTGAAGATCAAGCACAGCTCCGTTGATTGAACCGCCGATATTATAGAACTCCGTGCTGTACGACGGGTTTACCTTTATGCTGCCAAGCGATATGACCGCACCGTCGCCGAAGTCTTTCAGCAGCTCGGCAAACTGCTTTTCGTCGTACTCCGCTTTTTTGCTGCCCGCACTTAAAGCTGATATGTCTTTGACCGCATTCAGTACCATTTCGAGTCTGTTGCTGCTGTTCCCGCCGTTTCCGCGGTTCCCGGTATTGAGCTGCTGCTCCCGCTCCCTGCGCCAGTCATCGTAGGTGAAGTCCTCAAGCTTCTCGAAAGCGGCATTATCCGGTGCGGTGAAAAATCTTGCGACTGCGTGCATAGCGACAAATACTATGCGCCAGTTTTCCTTTTCACCGGAATTGAACGGTATCTCGAACACACGCAGCAGTCCTGTCTTGTCACGCTTGCTGATGACAGGTTCATACTTGCTTTGCGCGATGTTGAACGTCATTCGGTCTTCCCAAGCGGCTTCTGGCGTATCATATCCGTCTTTTGCGTTAAGTATGACCTTTGACGTTTCGTCGAACGTATCACAGTGTCCGCCGGTCATTGCAAAACGCAGTATGTAATCGGTGTTCTTTTCGAGCTTCTTCTCGGACACTATTTGCGTCCAGTTCCAGCCCCAGT
>JAGBLA010000013.1 GCA_017635675.1 Ruminiclostridium sp. | reverse complement strand
CTTGCCCCGGCGATGATGTGATCGTGTCGGTCGATCTCGACCGCGACTCCCTTGTGGTCAGCAGATATGATGACGACAGCGAGGACGGTATCAATGTACCCGCTGACCTGCTCGACGAGGCGGGCATCGACACCGACAACTATCAGATGTACGCCGATAACGGCAGAGTCGTGATAATCGAGGGGGATGAGTACGATGAATGAGAATCAGATAATTGAGTTCACAAATGAGCAGTTCGGGAAGATACGCACTACACTCATTGACGGCGAGCCGTGGTTTGTTGCGAAAGATGCTGCTTTAGCGCTCGGCTACAGTAAGCCTTTAAATGCTATAGAAAGGCATATTGATGAGGATGACTCCCTGAAACGGGGACTCATCGACAGCGTTGGCAGAACGCAGGAAGCTCGGCAACTTTTTCAAGAGCGGTGCAATGACCGTAAAGAACGCGATCTCCAACGCTGTCCGCAGCGCGAGGATCGCTGGTGCAAGAATGAACGCTGTTGCAGCCTGCGCTCGCGGCGAGAACTACGTTGACAGCGGCGTAAAGATTCTCATCGCCGTAGTTATCGGCGCACTTCTCCTCGGCGGTCTTTACGCTCTGTTCGGCGATACCATCATGCCGACCGTGACAACTAAGGTCGAGGAAATGTTCGAGTTCAAGGGCTAAGTCCCGGAGGTAAACCGTGAAACTGAAGGTCTCAGCGATACTGCTCGTGCTGTGCATGATATTTGGTGGGTGTGTCCCGCATACCGACAGCGTGTCAGCATATGGGCAGAGCCTTACGACAGGCACAGTACCGACGCAGCTCCCCGAGATCGAACCTAACCCCGATGATGCCGCGGCTGCCGAAACAGTAGCCGCGGTCATTGTCATTATTCTCGTAGTCTGCGTAGTGATCTACATCTGCGACTCATCAAATTAAGATCGAAAGGAAAAATGAATATGGACATCAATGTAAGGATCAACAAGATCAACACAACAGGAAACGTAAAGGCGACAGCCTCGGTAACGCTTGACGAGTGCTTCGGCATTCGCGGCGTCAAGGTCATGGAGGGCAAGAACGGGCTCTTCATCAATATGCCGTCGTACAAGGGCTCCGACGGGAAGTACAAAGACATCTGCTTCCCCACAACAGCGGATTTCCGTCAGGAGCTGAGCGACGCGGTAGTAGACGCGTACAAGCTCGCTCTCGAGCAGCTTCAGAATCAGTCCGCAAATTTTAGTCAGGGGGAGCAGATTGAGGAATCTGTCCCCGCTATGTCTATGTAAGCTCAACAAATATGTTTAATTACGAAAGGAAGAAAAAACTATGAACATTATTAAGAAGATCAAGGCAGCCGCAACAGCGGTAAAGAACGGTTTCAAGAGTGTTTTCACAGCTGTCGGAAGCAGCGCAAAACGCGGTATTACAACAATCAGAACGAGGGTCGCAATGTCCCGTATGGTGCTTGCAAACGCACGCGGCGAGAACTACGTTGACAGCGGTGTGAAGATACTCATTGCGGTAGTTATCGGCGCACTTTTACTCGCGGGTCTCTACAGTCTGTTCGGTGACACGATCATGCCGACCGTAACAACTAAGGTCGAGGAAATGTTCGAGTTCAAGGGCTGATGGCGGCGATACAAGCCGCGATCATAATCACCCTGCTCGGTATCGAGGTTTATTGCGACCTCAAAGACCGCACGATACCCAACGAGATAACATTCGCTATTGCCGTTGCAGCCTTCATAGATCTTCACCCCGAAAATCTGTGGGGGCTGCTCCCCGCGGCGTTGTTCTTCATCGGTGCGGTGTTCACCAGGATAGGCGGCGGTGATGTAAAAGCGGTCGCGGCACTCAGCTTGTCCCTCGGACTCTGGAAAACTCTCCTGCTGCTGTTCGCGGCGGAGCTGTCAATGCTGTTATTCTACGGAATAACGGCGGTTGTTCAAAAAATACGCGGTAGGACGGCAAGCAAAGCCTTGCCGTTCCTGCCTTTCATAACATTAGGATATATATTAACTATTTTTGTTTAACAGATTTATTCAACGAAAGGATAAATAATATATGAAACTTTTCAAAAACAGAACAGTCCTCGGCGTTCTTTGTATCGCCATAGCCCTCGTTATCTGCTTCGTGATAACTCCGCTTTTCAATGCTTCGGCGGCGAATCTCACAACGATAGTCCGCGTCAAGAACGACATCAAGGTCGGAACCGAGATCACAAGCAAGGACATAGAAACCGTTGAGGTCGGCGCGTACAACCTGCCCTCGAATGTTATCAAAAAGCCCGATGAAGTTGTCGGCAAGTACGCCGCGGTCGAGCTGCTCAAGGACGAGTATGTTCTTTCGACCAAGATCAGCGATACCCCCGCTACCGAGAATGTTTATCTGTACGGTCTGAACGGCTCCAAGCGCGTAATGTCGGTAACTATCCCGACATTCGCAAAGGGTCTTTCGGGTAAGCTCATGTCCGGCGACATTGTGTCTGTGATCGCGGTCGATTATCAGGAAAAGGGTGAGACAGTCGTACCCGATGAACTCCAGTATGTTCAGGTAGTCGCTGCAACCGATAAGCGCGGAAACGATGAAATGGTCACGGAATACAGAGCCGACGGCGAAGAAGAAACAGGTCTTCCCGAAACGGTAACTCTCCTTGTTTCGCCGTCACAGGCTTTGGTGCTTGCGGAGCTTGAAGCTGAGGGCGAGATACACATTTCCCTCGTATATCGCGGAACACAGGAGAACGCGGATAAGTTCCTTGAAGCGCAGGAGAAGATACTGCAGGATATAGCGGACGTTACGGTCACGGAGAAGCCTGCCGACGACGGATCGGAGGTGACAACCGAGACTACTGTCGAGGTTTTGGGCAGCGAGCCGGAGGTGACCGATGAGACCGTAGCCGAAACTACGATAGAGCCGGATATCCTCGACCTTGCTTCGGACGATGAAAGCGAGGCAGATGAAGTAACCACGACAACGGATGAGAACGCGGAGGTGACGGACGATGGCATCATTTCTGAATAAAATAATGAAGCATGGCGACGAGGACGAAGAACTCGATATGGAGTTTGACATTGCCGAGAGCGAATGCTTTGAACTGCCGCCCGACCGTAAGGACAATCAGGTTCTCGCGGTATGGGGCAGCCCGTCATCAGGCAAGACGATAATGAGCGTGAAGATCGCTCGCTACATTGCCGCGCAGAAAAAGAATGTTATCCTCGTTCTTGCGGATATGTCCGCGCCCCCGCTCCCGTACATCTGCCCGTCCTCCGACCTTGAAGCGGAGGTGTCGCTGGGAACGATACTTGCCTCCGCCGAGGTCACAGGAACTATCATCAAGCAGAACGCGATACTGCACAAGAAAAACGAGTATCTGACCATGCTTGCGATGTTAAAGGGTGAGAATGCGTTCACCTACGCGCCGTACACCGAAACACAGGCTAAAGAGCTTCTCGCGGAGCTTCGCCGCATGGCTGACTACATCATTATCGACTGCACGAGCAACATCACAAATGATGTTCTTTCGGCGGTCGCGCTGATAGACTCGGACGCGGTGCTTCGTCTTGTGTCCTGCGATCTGAAATCCATAAGCTATCTGTCGTCGCAGATGCCGATACTGCTCGACAATAAGTATAACGTAAATAAGCAGTACAAGGCGGCAAGCAACATCGACGCTTTTCAGGCTGACGAGAACATCGAACAGGTGGTCGGCGGTGTATCGTTCAAGATACCGCATTCCGAGGAAGTGCATCAGCAGTTCCTCGCCGGTAACAGGAACACTTGCAAGCGGAAAGAAACTTACAGTTTCGGCGGCATCTGCAAATAGCTGGGCGCTGAAATCCGGCGAAAACTCGGTAAACTACACTCTGAACAACGGCTCCGACACAAAGGGTGACGCTGCGACAAAATGGGACTTTACAAAGGAACAGCTTACAGCGGGCGCAACACAGGCTATCGGAATTGATGTTGATGATTACAGCTCCAAGCCCGCAGGAACCTACACCGACACCGTGACCTTTACGGCGAAGGTGGAGAGTGCCGCCATCACCGTGACTATCAACCAGAGCGATTGGGGGAGTGGTTACAAAAGTTTCACAAAAGACGGTGTCACCGTCTCAGCAGACGTGATTGACTCTCAAGACGGCAACCTCATGGGTGGCGGAACATTCTCTACCACCCTCGGCAACTTCACAAAGATTGTTGTGACGGCCGCACATTGCGCTGCTTCCGGCACGGGCTGGAGCGGTGGCAGCTCATCAAAGACCTGGGCGGGCACTCCTGCCTCCACAGTCTCTTTCAGCGGCGATTTTATGGGCATGGGCATATCCCAAACTACCATCGTCTGCACCATCGTGCCGAAGAACTAAATTGACAGGATGTACTTTGATTTCTGACATCCAAGGACGGCGTTCCTTCCACCACGAATGAGAGTAGCATTAGCAGAAAGGTCGTGAGCCTATGAACCGAAAATCGAGTATCCTTGCGGCTTTTCTCGCAGTAATGCTGTGCGTGTGTATGTTCTGCGGCTGTTCACCCGAACCGGCGGGCGACAAAGTTGAACGCTTTGCGGCGGCTGCGCCCTCGGACAGCGGCAGCATCGACATTCCGGGCTACGAAAGCCTTTCATTCAAGGCAGGTTCGCTGTCACAGAAAGTGAACCTCAAAAACCCGCAGTCAAACAATTGTTATTTTGTCCTGTCGCTTATCATAAACAGCGAAACGCTGTGGACAAGCGACTATATCGAGCCGGGATATGCAGTGAAAAAACTCACGCTGACCCGTGCTCCCGAAAAGGGCGAATATGACGCGATGCTGCATTACGACTGCTTTACACTAAACGACAAGACCCCGCTCAACGGAGCGGAAATACAACTCAAAATTAAAGTAAATTAACAAGAGGTGTGAAAATGAAATTCAAAAGATTTATCAGCTGCGCTCTTGTGCTTTCTATGCTTACCTCGGCTCTGCCGCTGGCAAGCGTACCCGCAGGTGCAGCCGACACCACTCTCACGCCGTCAAATACAAGCGGAACGCTTACTATCACGCTGAAAATTAAGGGAAATCCCGCAGCTCCCGACGCGCCCACAAAGTCGGACGTGACAAAGAACAGCGTTACGCTTACAACAGTTGAAGGCTGTGAGTACAGCAAGGACGGTGCAACGTGGCAGGACAGCCCGATATTCACCGGACTTACACCCTTAACGGAATACTCGTTCTATCAGCGCAAAAAGGCTGACGATGACAATAACGCTTCTCCGGCAAGCACCGCCGCAAAGATAAGCACGCTTCCGGACACTTATTCGCTGACGATTACGCTTGTTATCGAAAACCACGAGCATTCGTGGAGCTATACAGCGTCCGGTGCCACAATAACAGCTGAATGCACTGCTACAACGGGGACTTGCGATGTCACAGAAGGTCTGACGATGACGATCAACGCACCCACAAGTCTTACCTACGACGGCACAGCAAAGGCGGCAACGCTCTCCACAGGCTACAACGAAACTGCATTCCCGGACGATTCCTACCCGATATCCTACTTCAAGGGAACAACCGCTCTGAATGACGCTCCCACAGACGCGGGAACATACACGGCAAAGGTTACAGCAGGAACAGCAACGGCAAGCGTTGATTTCACGATTGCGCCCAAGATCGTGACCGCTCCCACGATAACGCTCTCTCCCGAAAGCTACACCTACGACGGCACTGCAAAACAGCCGACTGTCACGGTCAAGGACGGAGAAACAACTATCGACGCAAGCCCGACTATTACAAATGTTGCGGACAGCCCGCTCACAGTTTATTATCAGGTCACAGCCGACAATTACGAAACCTTGACAGGCTCCGCTACGGTAACACTTACAAAGGCTGCGCAGTCCGCTCCGGTAGTTTCCTCCACAAACGAGACTGTCGCGGGCAAGGAAGACGGCACTATCACAGGCGTTACCGCAGCTATGGAGTACAAGCTCAGCACCGAGGACGGATATACTCCTGTTGCCAACGGCGCAACGAAGATAGAGGGTCTCGCGGCAGGTACATACAATGTTCGTTACGCAGCAGACGCAAATCACGAGGCTTCTCCCGCAGCTGATGTCATTATCAACACCGGCAGCAAGATAACCGTGCAGTTCAACGCTGACGGCGGCACTCCCGAACCCGCAGCACAGCAGTTCACATACGGACAGAAGGTAAGCAAGCCCGAAACAGACCCGACAAAGACAGGCTATACATTCAAGTTCTGGTCTGCCGATGGCGAGACCGAGTACGACTTCTCGACAGAGCTTACCGCGAATATCACGCTCAATGATGATTGAATGATTTCAGACAATTGTAATATACAAATGTCCATACAATAATACTTTCTGGAATCAGTTCAAAACCTTGCCGTATACACGAAACTCTTGGCAGGACGAAATCAGCCTCGGTTCCCAATCGCTGTTATAGGAGCGCAGAACGACCTGCGAGTGAACGATCCCGTTACTGTCGGTGTATTCTTCAATATCGGACACCTCGGGTGCCTGTTCATCATATATCTTGACAACGACCTCATTGTCGATACTGAATATCCCGACCTGTCCCGGCTCGACTGAGTTGCACTGCTTTACAAATATGACCTGACCGTTGGCGTAGATAGGTGACATACTGTCTCCGTCAACAAGCACAGCAAAATCCGTACCCGGCGGGACAACATTTTCAGGGTATTCCTGATCCTCGAAGTT
>JAGBLA010000012.1 GCA_017635675.1 Ruminiclostridium sp. | reverse complement strand
GGTGATGTATCGCACATATCCTGTCCTGCACATTCGCGCCCGTGCCGAGCTTCGTTGTACTTGCGAGAATAAAGCGCTTTTCGCCTGCACGGAGCTTCTCATACATTTCGGCTCTTGCCTTATCTGTCTGCGCGTCACCCGCAAAGCATATCTCCTCACGGGGAATACCGCGCTTGACAAGTTCCTCCTTAATCGCTTCATATACCGAGAAATGCCCGTCATCGTCGTTCACCGCTATATCGCAGAAAACGATCTGAACGCCCTTTTCCGCCATTGTATCGTAATAATTCTTTTCGAGATTGTCTATAAGCATCATTACCTTGCTGTCGGGAGCCGGTTGTACCTCAGGATATATGCATCTGCTGTCCAGCCCGAGAAGTCGCGCTTCGTGCGTTATGCGCAGCATGTTGTCCTCGCGCGGATCAACGTTGCCGCCGTGTATTGCTTCGCTTCTTTTGGCAAGCACCCTCATGTATTCCTTCTGGTAAGCGTCCGGCTTTGCCACAACTACTATCGGCTCACCGGTTTTCAGTTCAGGAACTTTCAGTTTTATCATATCCTGCGTCTGAATATCCGCAAACTCCTTGTACATCTGCATAAGCTCCGGGATATTCACGAACTTTGAAAACCTGTTCTTCATCTGAAAGCCGTTGCCCGCAGGCTTGATTTCAAGCTGTGATACGACCTCACCGAACGTGCTCGCCCAATCGTCGAAGGTCTCCAGCCCTGCTTTTTGCAGCAAGTCCGGGCGCAGATAACGCTGCATTACATAGAACTCCACCATGCTGTTACTTACAGGTGTGCCTGTGGCGAATAAGATGTTGCTGCAACCGTATTTCTCGTTGAGATACTGCGTTTTCATCAGCATATCTTCGGACTTCTGTGCCGCAGTTGTCTGAACTCCCGCGACATTCGACATTTTGGTCGCAACAAAGCAGTTTTTGTAATAGTGGGCTTCATCGCAAACAAGATAGTCAAAACCGAGCTTCTCAAAACACAGCGAATTATCCTTTTTCGAGGACATCAGCTTTGCAAGCCGCTCTTCCGTCTTTTTCCTCTGTCGCTCCAACGACTTTATTGAAACTCTGTCGGATTTGTCCGCGTCCTGCAATGCTTCAAGAATCGTGTCAAGCTCCTTCTGCATAAACATCTTGCAATACTCGTTCGACATCGGTATGCGCTCAAACTGCTGAAACGACATTATTACCGCGTCATAATCGCCGGTAACGCACCTTGCTATGAACTGCTGTCTGTTGTCTTTCGTGAAATCCTCCGGACGCGCTACCAGCAGTTTCGCGTTCGGATACAAGCGCATCCATTCGCTTGCCGTCTGCAATGTTAAGTGCTTCGGGACTACCACACAGGCTTTATTTATCAGTCCCAGACGCTTCTTTTCCATTGCCGACGCGATTATTTCAAAGCTCTTTCCTGCACCTACGCAATGCGCCAGCAGCGTATTACCGCCCAGCTTCGCACGAAGCACCGCGTTTTCCTGATGTGGACGCAGCTTTATAGCCGGATTCATACCCGGAAACGACTGATGTGAACCGTCATACTCGCGCCCGCGTATAGCGTTGAAAAGATAATTGTAGCGTTCAACATATTTCTCGCGCCGAGCCGGATCGTCCCATATCCACTTCTTAAAGGCTTCCTTCATCAGACGAGCCTTTTCCTTTGCAAGCTGTGTAGCTTCGGGATTTATGACGTATGATACCTTTCCTTCATCGTCCTCAACTCTGTCCTTAATAACAATATCGCGCTGGTTAAGCAGATTCTCGAATATCTGATAGCTGTTCATGCGCGCCGTGCCGTAGCTTTCAGTAGCCGCAACAGAGCGGTCTTGTCCCTTGCCCTCTATCTTGTATTCACCGGTTTTCGTGCGCGTTATAGGGTGATCGAACTTTCCTACCCTCGCCCCTGCATAATCACGAAGAAAACGGCAGTAGTCGTCAATATCTATCCAGTTTGCACCGATACGCACGGATATTTCACTTGCTTCAAGGTCTTTCGGGATAACCTTCTGCAATGCCGCCACATTCCGCTTAAAGCTCTCGTCTATATGGTCTGCAAACTGCTGTGCTATTTTCAGCTTTTCACGGACATTGCCCGAAAGATACTCCGAAGCGTCCACATAGCCCGAATATGGGGCATCGTCATTGATTTTCGCAGGATCGCGGAATATCTCACTTCCGAGATCAGCTATCACCTTTTCGGGAGCGTCCCCGACAAG
>JAGBLA010000127.1 GCA_017635675.1 Ruminiclostridium sp. | reverse complement strand
TGGAAAAGGCGGACTACCCCACCGGCACGGGCGATTACGACGGACTGAAGCAGTACGACGCGGGCGACGCGCTGGGCACGGTCACGATGCACAACTTCCGCATGAACGTGGACGGCCAACTGGTCACGGGCTTTTGCGGCGACCACAGCGCCACGATGGGCAACCGCTTCAAGGGGGACAAGTGGGACAGCCCCGGCCCCGTGTCGGACAACGTGTATCCGCTGCTGGCGTATTATTATTGGTCGTGTGAAAACGACCCTGATTTCGACGGCGGCGAGACGGGCTACACCAGCCTCTACACCAACAGCTACATCCAGTGCTGCATCTGGCTGCAAAAGGCTGGCCGGCTGCCGGACTACCGCACCGACCGCGAGGGCTGGATCAACGCCGTGGCGGAGCAGCGCAAGACGGCGCTGGCGTACTACAACCGCCAGCCCTCGGAGACGTGGACGGACAAGGACCACGCCGCCATGATCCTCGATTTCTACGAATCCGGGAAATTTGGCACAGGCTGGGAATTCAAGGAGTATAGCTACGCGGGTTCCAGCACCGAGAATCCGCAGCCGGTTATTTTGGGGATACACCCAACAACTACAGAAAACAAGTTTTACATCAAGAAAGTAGACACCAGCGGCAACAATATCTCCGGCGTCACCTTCCGCGTGGAAAGCGAGGACGGCAGCTTTAGCACGACCGTGACAACGGACAGCCACGGCGAGGCAGAGTTTGAATCCACCGCGGGCGACGGCTGGTACAGCATCACCGAGCTCAACGCGCCGTCGGAGTACCAGCGGAACAGCACCCCCGTGCGCGTGTATCTTGTTGCAAATGTTGCAAGCGAGATCCGCCTCGCGAACACGAAGACGGAGACGGAACCCGGCTCGCTGAAGATCCGCAAGGTGGATATCGACGACCCGAACGTGGGCATCGCGGGCGCGGTCATCAAGCTGACGCACTCGCAGACGGGGCAGACGACTACCGTGCAGAGCGGCGCGGACGGCTGGGCGGTCATCGACCGGCAGTTCGTCGAGCAGATGCACACGGGGCTTTGGATCGCCGAGGACGGTACAACTAATTAAAGATATTGCTTTTCGACTTTGCCGATGAAGCGATAGAAGATTTCAATTTCTTGCTTGCGCTCGCCGGTTTCGTCCTTTTCGGCTTCGTGTATCACGATTTTTTGAATTAACGCATTGAGCATATCTGCGGTCAATTCTGTCGGGCTTGAATACTGCTTGACAATCTCCACCCATTTTTCTACGCCGTCTGTCTGCTCGTTCACTGTTTCAAGCTGCTTGGTAAGAGCGTCAATTTTATCGGTCAATTCGTCTTGCTCCCGCTGATACTTTTCTGCCAGCATCGAAAAATTGCGTTCGCTGACCGTTTCGTTGATTCTGTCCTCATACAACTTGGCAAGAAGATTGTCGAGCTTTGTTAGACGTTTTTGCGCTGCGCTTATTTCCGTTTCGGCTCGTTTGCCGCCTATTCCCTGTTCCGCTGTGATAGACCGTTGCAAGCTGTCTATAATGCCTTGCTCATTCTGCTGCACAGCGTTCGTCCAAAACTGCAAGCGGGACAACACATAGGCATACAAAACATCATAACGGATGTAATGCGCGGAGCACTTACCGATTTTTTCAACACTGCTGCGACAACGATAATAGGCATAGGGTTCTTTATTCTGCCGATTTACGTTGTAGTTAAACCCCCAACCGCAATCAGGGCATTTTAGCAATCCCGCAAAAATCTGCATCGTTCCGTCACTGCGAGGGCGGTAACGCTTTGCAGCGTGTTCCTGTACTCGCTCAAACACTTCCCGCGAAATAATCGGCTCATGCGTATTCTCGACAACAAACCATTCATTTTTTGGCGTCTTGATGATTTTCTTGCTCTTAAAAGATACCTTGCGCTGACGGCAGCTCACTGTGTTCCCGATATACACCTCGTCACACATAATTTTCTTAACGTGTGATAGCGTCCACTCATAGCGTTTACTCTCCGGCTTGCCTTGAAACGCGCTTGCAAAAGAACCGTTCCGCTGATAATGAAACCATGACGGAGTTGGTATGCGTTCATCATACAATACCCGCATGATTTTTGATGCACCGTATCCTTGATAGGCTAAATCAAATATCTTGCGGACAATCGGCGCGGTTTCTTCATCAATCAACAGGTGACATTTATTGTCGGGGTCTTTTTTGTAACCGAGCGGCGCATAAGTAAAAATGTTATCGCCAGCGCGGCGCTTTGCGTCAAATGCGGCTTTAATTTTGCGGCTCGTGTCGCGGGCGAACCACTCATTAAAGACGGTCTTTATGGTTGCGAAGTCGCTTAATCCCTTTTCTGTGTCCTCGTTGTCGTTGATTGCAATAAAGCGAATACCGCGATTCGGAAATTCCAACTCCAAGTAGTACCCAACCATGATGTGTTCGCGCCCGAAGCGGGAGAGGTCTTTGACGATAACACAGTTGATTTTTCCACTGTCTATATCGTCCATCATGCGCTTGAAGTTTGGACGCTCAAAAGCTGAAGTGTGATAAAGTAACTTTTCAAACACCAAATTTTATGTGCTTTATAGACAGCGGACAAGCTGGTTTTGTACCAATAATTGAATAAGATGCACAAACGGCGCTATCACGTTCCCCTGCGGGAATACGAAAGCGCCGTTTTTTCATACCCAAAAGGAGGATTGCCCCATGCCGGACACAATCATAACAGATTATTTTTACGGGGACGAATCACAGCAGTTTACCTACTTCCGCATCCCTCGTCTGCTTATCACCAGCCCCCGCTTTCGGCATCTGTCCGTTGAAGCAAAGCTGCTCTACGGCATGATGCTTGACCGAATGAGCCTGTCCGTCAAAAACGAATGGTATGACGAGGACGGGCGCGTTTATATCTACTTCACCCTGGAGGAAATCTGCGAGGATATGAACTGCGGCAGGGACAAGGCCATGAAGCTCCTGGCCGAGCTGGACACCCGAAAGGGCGTCGGACTGATCGAGCGTATCAAGCAGGGACAAGGCAAGCCCACCAAGCTATATGTCAAACGCTTTACCACCCGTGAGATACCGCCCCAGCCGGAGAAGCAGCCCGATCCTCCCATGCCACCCCAAGAGGTCGATTTTGCCGACGTGCAGACGTCGGATTTTCCGACCTCAAGAGGTGGTTTTATTCGACATGCAGAGGTCGAGGAAACCGACCCAAGTTATAATAATATAAATCAAACTGATTTTAGTCATACTGATCCATCCATCTATCCCCCTGCCCCCAGCGCGAGGCGGTTGGAGATGGATCGATGCGATCAGAGAGAAAAAATCAAAAATCAGATTGACTATGACATTCTCCGGCAGGAATACCCCTACGACGATGTGGATAGTATGCTGGAGCTGCTGGTGGACGTGATGACCAACACGGCGTCCACGATCCGCATAGGCGGTCAAATCTTCCCGATGGAGACGGTCAGGCAAAGGTTTTCCCAGCTTGACAAGGAGCATATCGCCTATGTGATCGACAGTCTCAGGCAGACCACCACGAAGATCAACAACATACGGGCCTATCTCTTGACGGCGCTATACAATGCGCCCGTGACGATAGGCCCGTATTATTCTGCCGCCGTCCGGCATGACTTCCCGTAAATGCGTCTCACCGTGAGACGCATTTTGCTTTATCCCAACAAACTGCAATTTGTCGAGTATGTCCTTCGAGGCAGTCTTTTCTTATGTTTGCTATGCTGTGAGTACCAATGGTATCACCACCGGTATCGTTACGAACATCATGCATCCCGTGGCAAAGCTGTATATCACCGTATCCTCATTTGTGTGTTGTTCTACTATCGGCATGCAGACATCCCAGGCTGCAACACCCGGTACGGCCGTGCTTTCTATATATCCTATCTTTGCGGCAATGAATGGTATAGCAATAATACCGAAGGTTTCTCTGATTGCATTATGCAGAAAGCTGATTGCCGATGCTACGGGATACCCGGCCTG
>JAGBLA010000126.1 GCA_017635675.1 Ruminiclostridium sp. | reverse complement strand
GAGTGAGGCAGATTCCGCTCAGGAAGCGGCTCGAACAGGCCATACCGTTATCACCACAATACACTCGAACTCCTGCGAAGCCACATGGCGCAGAATGGTTACGCTCTGCAAGAGAAAATACCCGAATGTCGATGATACCGTCATTCTGAACCTTGTAACCGAGGCATTCCCGATAGTCGTGTACGCAAAGCAGCTTGAAAACAAGCAGCGCCGTATAATGGAGATCATGGAATGCGAGATAAAGCCGGACGGCGAGCGCGAGTACCATACGCTCTACCGCTACAAGATCAGCGAGAACCGCGTTGAGGACGGCAAGTTCATCATCAAGGGCGAACACATCAAAGTCGAGGATCCGTCACCGTCCTTACAGCGCAGAATGCTTGAAAATGGCGCTTCGGTCGAGGAATTGAACAGATTTTTACGGAAAGGAGAGCATAAATGAACGCGGTATATTTAATTGCATTTATCGGCTTAGTCGTTGGGTTCTTTCTGCTGTTCGGCATAACACCGCTGGAATTCACGGACGGACTTTTCGGATTCCTTACCGCAAAGCCGAATACTCTGAAATCGCAGATAAACGAAGCCACACAGCGCAAAAAGCCGAACTTTTTCCGCCGTGAGATCATGGAGGCGCAGGAGATACTCAGGCTCACGAACCGTACAAATATGTTCTCGGTGCTGTGTGTCTGCTCCCTCGGACTCTCCGCGATAGGACTGTGCATTTCTATTCTTATCGGTAACGTGTTCCTCGCACCGGTAATGGCGATAGGGCTCATGTTCGTGCCGTTCTGGTATATCAAAACAACTGCAAGTAATTACAAAAAGGACATAGCCGCAGAGCTTGAAACTGCACTGTCGATCATAACGACGGCATATCTCCGCAACGAGGACATCATAACCTCGATAGAAGAAAATATCCACTATCTGAATGCGCCGGTCAAGACCGTGTTCGAAGAATTCCTGTCGAGCATAAAGCTATCAAATCCCGATGTGGAAGCCGCTCTGCTGGCAATGAAAAAGAAGATCGACAATGAAGTGTTCCACGAATGGATAGACGAGCTTATCCTCTGTATGAATGACCGCTCGCTCAAATCCACGCTCACCCCGACAGTCAACAAGTTCTCGGATATGCGTGTTGTAAACGCAGACCTCGAATACATGATAACCGGTCCTCGCAAGGAGTTCATCACAATGGTGTTCCTCGTGGTAGGCAACATTCCGCGGTTATATATGCTCAATAAAGCATGGTACACCTCGCTTATGGAAACAATGCTCGGTCAGATCGTGCTTGCGGTCTCGGCGGTGGCTATTTTCATTTCAACGGCGATAGTTATTAAGCTGACAAAGCCGATAGAGTACAAGAGATAAGGGGGACGGACTTATGGTTATTTTACTTGCAGTAAGCGGGATAGCACTTGCGGTAGGTCTGTTCTTCCTTATGGCAGACGTGCTGAAAATACCGTATCTGAAAACATCAAAGGCGGTAATGTCCGTAGGCAAGACCGATAAGAAGATATCCAAGACCATAGACGCTGTGCTGGTGGACGCATCTGTCCGCATAGGAAAGCTAATTCCTATGGACAAGTACAAGCGGATCCGCATGGAAAAAACGCTTGCGTCCGCGGACATAAAGATGACGCCGGAAACATTCAGGGCGTATTCGCTGTTAAAGGCTCTCGGCGTTGGACTGCTCATAATCCCGTGTGCGTTTATCTTCCCCATGATCGTGCCGCTGGTGATAATCCTTGCGGTAACGGTATATTTCAAGGAGATTGGCAAGGCAGATGAGCAGATGAGGAAGAAACGAGCCGCGATAGAGAGCGAACTGCCCCGATTTGTGGCTACAGTCGAGCAGGAACTTAAAACCTCCCGTGACATTCTTTCCATAATGGAGAACTACAAGAAACACGCAGGTGAAGTGTTCTCGTATGAGCTGGATGTCACTACTGCGGATATGCGTTCATCGAGCTATGAAGCGGCTTTAACGAGATTCGAGTCAAGAATAGGCTCCTCACAGCTCTCCGATGTTGTTCGTGGTCTGGTATCGGTCATCAGAGGCGATGACAGCGCGGTATATTTCAAAATGCTCGCTCACGATTTCAAGCTGCTCGAACTGCAAAGGCTCAAGAACGAGGCACAGAAGATACCGACGAAAATACGCATATTCAGCCTTGCAATGCTGATGACATTCCTGCTGACATATCTCGTGGTAATGGGAATGCAGCTTATTGACGCACTCGGCACGATGATGTAAAGGTAGGTGCGAATGGAAAGAATAAGAAAAATCGTAAAATGCAAGCGCGGTGAGGGGTACATAGATGTGTGCATCATCGTGCTTGTGTTCGTGATGATAATGGCGCTGATGCTGG
>JAGBLA010000011.1 GCA_017635675.1 Ruminiclostridium sp. | reverse complement strand
CGACTGGAATGATGATGGTGATTTAATGGAGCAATTAAAAGCTCTTTAAAATATTATGTAAAGATTAAACGATAGACAATTCTGATCTGTGGGCTTTTGGGGTATCTAATTAACATAACGGTCAGCTTGACATAACCGTCACTATATTGTCCGGTCAGATAATTGCGGAGCTCACGCAGTTCGTTGTTGTCAAGCTCCCCGCGGACACGAAGAGTAGTAACGCCTTTCAGTTCGCCGTCTATGACTTCTACGGATGGGAATGCTGAATACACCTTGTTGTTTATGGAATCACACTCATCCCGCCAGTGCATAAGTCCGCGTTCTCGTTCTTCGTCCATAATGTATTCGGTAATTCTGCCGTTGATAATATCTGCATATTCTACAGCCTGACGAGCTGAAAGATCGTACTGATCATCGTATTCGGGTTCATATATTGAAACTTTAAGTGGAGAAATGAGGCGGACGGTTTTAAGTTCTTCCTGCCCGAATTCCACGAAACCGTTTCCGGAATTTATGGTCAGTCCTGCAAACTCCGGACGGCTTTCCGTGAGATGCTTGGCGCAGTCTATGACGCACTCGGCAATTCCGCTGTTTGACATAAGCTGCTCGTATGAAAGGCAATGATCGTCTGCTCCTTTCATTTCCTCGATAATATCGCTAAGTGCGTTCGCAATGGCAGTTTCAAGTTTGTTATCACTCATATTCGCATCTCCTTTACTGCTGCAGCGCAAGACCTTCGCCCTGCGACTGATCCCAGTCTTCTTCGGGTATAAGCTGAAAGTCATCGGAATTCCCGAAACCGACATATATTCGATCATCGCCGTAATACAGTCCGTTGTCGTAGAAGCGCTTGCCCCATTCCTGTGAGTACTGCTCGGTGACGAAAGCCTTGAGCTTATCCATATCCTGCTCGTCAAGCGGCTTTGTGAGCTTTACCTCGGTAACGCCGACAAGCTCTCCGTTAATTTTCTCGACACTCGGGAAAACGGAATAGACCTTGTCGATCAGCGTTTTGTCCGAGCAATGCTCCATGAGTCCGTAATGGACAGAGAGCATAATGTCGGCATCGAGCTCGTTGTTTATGAATGTTGCGTATTTCAAGGCGTCCTCCGGCTCGACCGCTGTCTTGATAATAAGGCAGTCGGTATCTACACGGAGCGGGCTGATAAAGCGCAAGGTGTCGTATTTATCGCCGTCTATCGTTACTATATGGTCGTTCTCCGTAAGCTGTATATCGGCGAACTCGGCGTGCTCCGCTATGATCTCACGGGCGACATCCAGGAGACCTTCCTGTATTTCGGGTGTGTTGAACACCGCGTCTATCGGTATCTTGTAGTAAGGCTCCGCACGGGATTCGTTTACAAGGAAAGTCAAGTTCCTATCCAACGCCGCGTACAGCTTCTCGGACGCTTCCGAAAGTCTGCGCTGCTGTCCCGCAACTATATCCGCCGCATGGGGAATATACTGCGAGTACCGTGCGTAGTCATATCCCTCACATTCCACAAGGAAACCATCACCCTGTTTCTCGGCGATGAACAGCACACAGTGCATCGCCTCGTTGTCAGCAAACATGGAATCCTTGTGCAGCGTTATATGCGGATTGTCCATGCACGGATATGTCGCCATTTCCAAGAAATCAACATCCGGTATCGGGACGATCTCCTCAACAATGCAAAGGTTGTTCGCCTGTTTGTACGAGTCCGCTTTACACGTCATCGTGACATTCAGCTTGATCTTATCACTCATGTAATATCCACCTTTCTCCGTCAATGTCCTCAAATATCTCATTTGTGGTGTTCTGCTCGAAATACACCGCGAGGAGCGTCTTTATCCCGTCCTTGTCAAACCGTGCGACTGTGAAGCCATTTTCGAGGACGATCTTCTCCACACGATTGAGATGCGCGAAAAGCTCCTTTTCCTTCATGTTCCGCGTCCTGACGAGAAGCAGGAATTCCCGGGCAGTCGCTGTCTGCGCCTGAATGTGGTCGAGGTGGACAGCGTCCTTTTCGAGCAGTTCCCGAACAGAGGGATTTTCCTCTGCCGCTATCCGCTTTTTGATGAATGCCTTGTTGCTCTCAAAACTCTCGCGGCTGTTCATGCACACAAGCTCCACCTCGGTCACGCCCTTGAGGACGGACATCAGAGCATATATTTTCGCTCCGAGAGCTTCTTCGGACAGCACCGAGATATTGCTCGGCTTAATAGAAAAAAAGACAAGCTCAGTGTTCAAGCCTGTCTTTAACGAGTATTCGGTTATGCCCTCAATGCCGATGAGCTGCCTTGTGGCGAGCTTTTTGCGCTCGGCAAGCTGCTGCTTTTTCTTTGTCTGCAATTATTCGTCTCCTTTCCGCATTTGCCAACGGTATTCCTGCTGTTCGATAAAGAAGTAGTTTATCGCGTACCGCAGGAAATCGAGGATAGATGTATCATCGAAACGTATGGCAAGGAATGCGTATGCTATCGTTATTACCAGCGGTATCGTGAAGCCTGTTTCCGCAAGCGCCACTACCGATATTATTGCACCGATGCCGATCTTGACAAGATCCTG
>JAGBLA010000125.1 GCA_017635675.1 Ruminiclostridium sp. | reverse complement strand
AATCTGTCTTTGATTATTTTAAAAATTTTTTTGAAAACCTATTGACAAATTAATTACTTTGTGCTATTATTACCTTAAACCGTTGATGCGGAGATAAAGATAGAATACGACTCAACAGAGAGCCCGGGCAGGTGAGAGCCGGGCGTGAAACGATTTTATCAAATGGCCCGCGGAGGGCGCAGTCGGGTAAAAAGCGGAAGCTTCCGGTCAAACTGCGACGTTCGGACACACGTAAGCTGTCGGGGATATGTTGGTATCCTGCAAAGGGCGCAGTGTTTCTTCACTGCGAATCAAGGTGGCACCGCGAGTTTACAGCTCGTCCTTGACTTTTATCAAAGTCGGGGACGGGCTTTTTGTTTTCCTCCCCAAAACATCACCGCGAAAGGATATAAACCATGTGCAGCATTATTCCCGACCTCAGTACCGTGAGAGAATACGCCGCCAAAGGAAAGTATAACGTCTTTCCCGTAAGCGCGGAAATGCTCTCGGATATGTTCACCCCCATGCGGGTGCTCAGCATTCTCAAAAACGTCTCCACCCACGTCTATATGCTCGAATCTGTCTCCGAGCAGTCCACATGGGGACGCTACACCTTCCTCGGCTGTGACCCGAAGCTTTCCCTCACCTGCGTGGACGGCGAGCTTACCACCGACGATATGACTGTAAATACCAATGACCCCGCAGGCGTCATACGAAAGCTCCTCGCGCGGTACAAAAGCCCTAAACTCCCCTATCTCCCTGCGTTCACGGGCGGGCTCGTGGGTTACTTCTCATTCGACTTTCTCAATTACAGCGAACCGTCAATTAAAGTGAAGACCGACGACAGTGAGCATTTCAAGGACGTTGACCTTATGCTCTTCGATAAGGTGATAGCCTTCGACAACGCGCTCCAGAAGATAATCCTTATTGCAAATATGCGGCTCGACGACCCCGAAAACATCGAGACCGAGTACAACCGTGCAAAGCGTGAGATAGAAAATATGGCGGAGCTCCTGCAAAGCGGCACACGGAAGCGTGAGCCCGCAGGCCGCGTTACAGGTGAGATGACCACGCTTTTCGACAAGGATACCTACTGCGGCATGGTGGAGCGCGCCAAACAGTACATCAGAGAGGGCGACGTTTTCCAGATAGTGCTTTCCAACAGGCTTAGCGCACCGTTCGAGGGCAGTCTGCTGAACACCTACCGTATGCTGCGGACAATAAATCCCTCGCCGTATATGTTCTATTTCTCGGGTACCGACGTGGAGGTCGCGGGCGCTTCGCCCGAAACGCTGGTGAAGCTCGAAAACGGGGTGCTCCACACATTCCCGCTTGCAGGTACCCGCCCCCGCGGAAAGACCCCCGAGGAGGACAAGGCTCTCGAAACCGAGCTGCTGGCAGACGAGAAAGAGCTCGCCGAGCATAATATGCTGGTTGACCTCGGGCGCAACGACCTCGGGCGCATAAGCCGCTTCGGGACGGTGGAGGTGGAGAAGCTCCGCTCGGTAGAGCGTTTCTCCCACGTCATGCACATCGGCTCAACAGTGCGCGGCGTGATACGCGAGGACTGCGACGCGATAGACGCGGTGAGCGCGGTGCTTCCCGCCGGGACGCTTTCGGGAGCCCCGAAGATACGCGCCTGCCGGCTTATAAACGAGCTTGAGAACAACAAGCGCGGCATCTACGGCGGCGCGATAGGGTATATCGCCTTCAACGGCGACATGGACACCTGCATCGCAATTCGCATTGCATACAAGAAGAACGGCAAGGTGTTCGTGAGAAGCGGCGCGGGCATTGTCGCGGACTCCGTCCCCGAAAAGGAATACGAGGAGTGCATAAACAAGGCAAAAGCAGTGATGAACGCGCTTGAAAGGGCAGGTGAGCTTGACGCATGATACTTCTTATCGACAATTATGACAGCTTTTCCTACAATCTGTATCAGTATATCGGCGAGATACAGCCCGATATAAAGGTGGTGCGCAATGACGAGCTGACGGCGGAGCAGGTAATTGAGCTCTCCCCCGAACGCATCATCATCTCCCCAGGCCCCGGAAGACCCGAGAACGCGGGAAACATCATCGACACGGCGCGAAAGGCGGGCAGGACGATACCCACGCTCGGCGTGTGCCTTGGACATCAGGCGATATGCGCGGCTTTCGGCGCGAGGATAACCTACGCCAAGCGGCTCATGCACGGCAAGCAGTCGGAGGTCACGCTGGACACGGGCTGTGAGCTGTTCCGCGGGCTCGGTGAGAGAACGACCGTGGCGCGGTATCACTCCCTTGCGGCGGACGAGGCGACCCTGCCCGACTGCTTAAAAGTGACGGCGCGTACAGACGACGGCGAGGTAATGGCAGTCCGCCACAGCGAATACCCAATATTCGGCGTGCAGTTCCACCCCGAGTCCATACTGACCCCGGAGGGAAAGCAGATATTAAGAAACTTTATCTGTCTCGGATAAACAAACATTCAACACAGGAGGACAAGAAAATGATCAAAGAAGCAATAGTAAAGATAGTTCAGAAGCAGGATCTCACCTATGACGAGGCTTACGCGGTGATGAACGAGATAATGAGCGGGGAGACCACTCCGACGCAGAACGCGGCGTTCCTCGCGGCGCTTTCCACCAAGAGCGCCAAGGCGGAGACTATCGACGAGATATCGGGGTGCGCGGCGGCTATGCGTGACCACGCAACAAAGGTGGAGCACGATTTCGATGTGCTTGAGATAGTCGGAACGGGCGGCGACAACGCGGGGAGCTTCAATATCTCCACCACCTCGGCAATGGTGATAGCAGCGGCGGGCGTTAAGGTGGCAAAGCACGGCAACCGCGCCGCGTCGTCACTCTGCGGAGCCGCGGACTGTCTGGAAGCTCTCGGGGTGAACATCGACCTTTCTCCCGACAAGTGCCGCGAGCTGCTCGACAAGGTTGGTATATGCTTCTTCTTCGCGCAGAAGTACCACACCTCCATGAAGTACGTGGGCGCGATACGCAAGGAGCTCGGTTTCCGCACGGTGTTCAATATCTTAGGGCCTCTCACCAACCCCGCAAGCCCCCAGTTCATCGTGCTCGGCGTGTATGACGACTACCTCGTGCAGCCCATAGCGCAGGTACTCACCACCCTCGGCATGAAGCGCGGCATGGTGGTTTACGGACAGGACAAGCTGGACGAGATATCCATGAGCGCTCCCACAACGGTCTGCGAGTTCAATGACGGCTGGTACAAGACATACACCGTAAAGCCCGAGGACTTTGGTTTTGAGCGCTGTGAAAAGTCGGAGCTTGTGGGCGGAACTCCCGCCGAGAACGCGGCTTTCACCCGTGCGATACTCGAAGGCAGGGACAAGGGCGCGAAACGCAGTGCGGTGCTTATGAACGCGGGAGCCGCAATATACGTGGGCGGCAAGGCGGAAAGCTTCGCGGCGGGCGTTGCGAAAGCTGCGGAGCTTATCGACAGCGGCGCGGCGCTTGAAACGCTCAACAGATTCGCGGAGGAATCAAACAGATAACATGGAAAACATACTTGAAACGATAGCCGAAAACGCCCGAAAGCGCATGGAAATGGCGAAAAACATGGTCTCGGCAGAAAAAATGAAGTTAGCGGCGCTTTCGCTGCCAAAAGCGGACTTTGCGTTTGAAAAAGCGCTGAAAAAGCCCGGCATGGCATTCATCTGCGAGGTGAAGAAAGCCTCCCCCTCAAAGGGCATAATATCGGAGGATTTCCCGTATCTGCGGACAGCGCGGGAGTATGAGAGCGCGGGTGCCGACTGCATAAGCGTCCTCACCGAGCCGCAGTACTTCTGCGGCAGCACGGAATATCTGCGGGAGATAGCCGCGAATGTGCGTATCCCATGCCTTCGCAAGGACTTCGTGGTCGATGAGTACATGATATACGAGGCGCGCACGCTCAACGCGGCGGCGGTGCTGCTGATATGCGCGCTTCTTGACGGCGAGCGGCTCCGCGAGTACATCGGGATATGCGATACCCTCGGGCTTTCGGCGCTGGTGGAAGCGCATGACGAGCGGGAAGTCGAAACGGCGCTCGGTGCGGGCGCACGAGTGATAGGCGTGAACAACCGTGACCTGAAAAACTTCTCGGTCAGCACGGAAAACGCGGTGAAGCTTCGCGGGAAGGTACCCGCGGACAGGGTATTCGTTGCGGAAAGCGGCATAAAGACCGCGGCGGACATCGAAACGCTGAAAACCGCGGGAGTTGACGCGGTGCTTATCGGGGAAACGATGATGAGGGCTGCCGACAAGCGGGCGAAGCTCGCGGAGCTGAAAGGACTATGATATGTGTAAGATAAAGATATGCGGGATAATGCGTGAGGAGGACTGTGACGTGCTGAACGGGCTGCTGCCCGACTACGCGGGGTTCATCTTCGCCCCGAAAAGCCGCAGGTATATCACTCCCGACACCGCGCTCGCGTTTCGCGGGCGGCTCGACAGGCGCATTCAGACCGTGGGAGTGTTTGTCGATGAAGACATAGACGTTATCTGCGACATAGCCCGCTCGGGAGCTATCGACGCGGTACAGCTCCACGGCAGCGAGCCCGACGGATATGTGCGGCAGGTAAAGGCGCTCACGGGGCTTACGGTGATAAAAGCCTTCACGGTAAGGGGCGGCACGGACATTGACGAGGCTATGAAGTCCTCGGCGGATATGCTGCTGCTGGACAACGGGTGCGGCACGGGCGAGCAATTCGACTGGGATTACCTTGAAGACGTTGACAGGCTTTATTTCTTAGCGGGCGGGCTCACTCCCGAAAACATAGGCGATGCGGTAACAAGATACTGCCCCTACGGCGTGGACGTGAGCAGCGGAGTTGAGACCGACGGCGCAAAGGACAGCGAGAAAATAAGGCGGTTCATCGAAACCGTGCGTCACAAGGGTTTTTGACAGGAAAGGAGACTAAAATGAGTAACGGAAGATTTGGCATACACGGCGGGCAGTATATACCCGAAACGCTGATGAACGCGGTCATCGAGCTTGAGGACGCGTATAACAGATACAAGGACGACCCCGCTTTCAACGCGGAGCTCACGGCGCTGTTCAACGACTATGCGGGAAGACCCTCCCGGCTTTACTATGCCGAGAAGCTCACCGAAAAGCTCGGCGGCGCGAAGATATACTTAAAGCGCGAGGATCTGAACCACACGGGCGCGCACAAGATAAACAATGTGCTCGGGCAGGCGCTGCTTGCGAAGAAAATGGGCAAGACCCGCCTTATCGCCGAGACAGGCGCGGGTCAGCACGGCGTCGCCACGGCTACCGCGGCAGCTCTTATGGGCATGGAATGTGTAGTTTTCATGGGCGAGGAGGACACCAAGCGGCAGGCGCTCAACGTTTACCGCATGAAGCTGCTCGGCGCGGACGTTGTACCCGTCACCACAGGCACCGCGACGCTGAAGGACGCGGTCTCGGAGGCTATGCGCGAATGGACGAGCCGCATAGCCGACACTCACTACTGCTTAGGCTCGGTAATGGGGCCTCACCCCTTCCCCACCATTGTCCGCGACTTCCAGGCGGTCATCTCAAAGGAGATAAAGCAGCAGATACTTGAAAAGGAGGGAAGGCTCCCCGACGCGGTAATGGCTTGTGTGGGGGGCGGCTCAAACGCTATCGGCTCGTTCTACCACTTCATCGAGGACAAGAGCGTGCGGCTCATAGGCTGTGAGGCAGCAGGGCGCGGTGTGGATACCTTCGAGACTGCGGCGACCATAGCTACGGGCAAGCTCGGCATATTCCACGGCATGAAGTCCTACTTCTGCCAGGACGAGTACGGTCAGATAGCTCCCGTGTACTCAATTTCCGCAGGGCTCGACTACCCGGGCATAGGACCCGAGCACGCGTATCTGCACGATACAGGGCGCGCGGAGTACGTTCCCGTCACCGACGATGAAGCCGTGAACGCTTTCGAGCTTCTCGCAAAGACCGAGGGCATAATCCCTGCGATAGAGTCCGCCCACGCGGTGGCTCACGCGCTTAAGATCGCTCCCGACATGGGAAAGGACAAGATAATCGTCATCACGATATCCGGACGCGGAGACAAGGACTGCGCCGCTATCGCGCGTTACAGAGGGGAGAATATCTATGAGTAATACAGCAAAAGCATTCGCAAACGGAAAGGCATTCATACCGTTCATCACCTGCGGCGACCCCGACCTTGAGACTACCGCCGCTATCGTCCGAGAAATGGAAAAGAACGGTGCCGACCTTATCGAGCTCGGCATACCGTTCTCCGACCCCACCGCCGAAGGTCCCGTTATCCAGGGCGCGAATATCCGCGCGCTCTCGGGCGGCGTCACCACCGACAGGATATTCGACTTTGTACGTGAACTGCGAAAGGACGTGAAAGTGCCGCTTGTGTTCATGACCTACGCAAACGTGGTGTTCTCCTATGGAATCGAGCGTTTCGCGGAGACCTGCGCGAAAGTCGGCATTGACGGCATAATTCTGCCCGACGTGCCTTTCGAGGAAAAGGAGGAGTTCGCTCCCGCCTGCCGCGCAAACGGTATAGATTTCATATCGCTGATAGCTCCCACATCGGAGAACCGCATAGAGACTATCGCTAAGAACGCCGAAGGCTTTCTGTACATAGTTTCAAGTCTCGGCGTCACAGGTGTCCGCAGCGAGATAAAGACCGACATCGCCGCTATGACCGAGACTGTCCGCAAGTACAGCTCGATTCCCTGCGCCGTAGGTTTCGGTATCTCCCGTCCCGAGCAGGCAGCTAAAATGGCGGCGCTCTCCGACGGCTGCATAGTAGGCTCCGCTATCGTGAAGCTCGTCGCCGAGCACGGCAGAAACGCCGCTCCCGTCGTCGGCAGCTTCGTCCGCGAGATGAAATCAGCCCTGTGAGACGCAGCAGAGAGACACAGAGAGGGAACAGAGAGGAACAGAGAGAGACAGAGAGAACAGAAGAACAGAATGGGGCTCTGCCCCAAACCCCGGCAGGGCTAACGCCGCCCTGCACCTGCGCCAGCGTGACGCTGGACCCAACCCCGTAACACGGAGACTCGTTACTCTGTTCATAGCAAAGAAATACAGCAGACTTGTAAGTT
>JAGBLA010000124.1 GCA_017635675.1 Ruminiclostridium sp. | reverse complement strand
TATACCTATAATAGCAATGTGTATCTGCCTTGTGGCGGGCTGCTCCGGCAATACCCAGACAGCAGGAACGACAACAGCCGCAGAAACCACAACGACTTCCGCATTGTCGGAAACGGCGGAAACTACTGCCGGAACAACTACAGCGGCAGCAACAGAGATAACAGAGGAACTGACAGCGGAGGTGCAGCCGGTGACAAACCTTGAAAAGCTCGACATGACAAAGTGGCAGTACAACGCCGATGACGATGTTTACTATCAAATCGGTATTTCCTACTGTGAAACTCCGGCAGACGCTGGCTATGAGACACTTGCGGTATTCGTTCCCGGCTCGTATATGACAGCCACAGACAACGGCGACGGCACTTACACCTGTGAGCTTTCCGACGGCACGATAAACGGCTACACTGCTGAAACTGCGCCTATAGTAATGCCGATAAACACGCCCGGATATTCCGCAATGGCGGCGCTTACCGACTATTCAAGCAGCGTAAAGACCTACACGAGCGAGGGCTTTGTGTATGTACACGCAGGCTGCCGTGGACGTGACGCGGGCGCTCCCGCAGGTGTCACCGACCTGAAAGCGGCAGTGCGTTATGTGCGGTATTGTGATGATGTTATAGCCGGCAGCGCCGAGCGTATCTTCACATTCGGCATGAGCGGCGGCGGTGCGCAGTCAGCGCTTATGGGAGCTACCGGAGACAGCGACCTCTACACGCCTTACCTTGAAGCGATAGGCGCGGTACAGGGTGTCAGTGACGCGGTGTGCGGCTCTATGGACTGGTGTCCGATAACCAACCTTGACAGCGCAGATGAAGCTTATGAATGGATGATGGGAGTTACAAGAAGCGGTCTGTCCGATGACGAGCAGGCTATATCGGACGCGCTTGCGGCAGCTTTTGCGGAGTACATCAATTCCGCTCAGATAAAGGACGAAAACGGAACTATCCTTACTCTTGAAGAATCCTCTGACGGCATTTATCAGTCCGGCAGCTACTACGACTATCTGAAAGGCGTTATCGAGCAGTCCCTCAACAACTTCCTTTCCGATACCACATTCCCTTATGATGCAAGCAGCTCCTCCGGCGGTCGCGGAGGTATGGGCGGCTTTGGCGGAAACGGCGGCGGCAGAGGCGGTCGCGGCGGAAATGACGGAGATATTCCCGATGATATAAAGGAAAAATTTGAAAACGGAGAAATGCCGGACGGTGGATTCGGCGGCGGTATGCCTGACGGAGAAATGCCCGGTGATATGGGAGGAAACGGCGACACTGCGATAGAAGATGTTGACAACATCACACGCAATGCCACATCAAGCGGTATCAGCATTTCCGGCACCTACGAAACTGCGCAGGACTACATCGACGCTCTCAACGCTAACGGCGAGTGGGTGACTTATGACGCAGCCACAAACACAGCTACAATATCAAGCGTTGCCGACTTCGTAAAGGCTTTCAAATCCGCGTCAAAGAACCTCGGCGCTTTCGACCAGCTTGACGGAGGACAGGGAGAAAATACTCTGTTCGGTTACGGTGACGGCAGCGGCGCACACTTCGACAGCACACTTGCACAGATACTTTCCGACCTCGGCAATGAGTACGCCGACAGCTATGCCGCCGACCTTGCAAAGACCGACAGCGCCGGATATACCGCAGAGCAGAGACTTAAGATGTACACACCGCTCTATTACCTGCTTGAAAGCTCCGAGGGCTACGGTACAAGCACAGTCGCAAAATACTGGCGCATAAGAACGGGTATCGCGCAGAGCGACACATCGGTAACGACCGAGATGAACCTTGCTCTTGCACTTGAAAACTATGAAGGCGTGGAAAGCGTGGATTTCGCTACCGTATGGGGTCAGCAGCACGTTGAAGCCGAGCGCACCGGCAGCAGCACGGAGAATTTCATCGCATGGGTGAATGAGTGCCTGAAGTAATGATGATACCGCGTGCCAAAAGACGAATACTCATATAAAGTAACCGCCAACCACACCCAGCCCCAACACAGAAAAGAGCCGAGAACAAGCTCGGCTCTTGTGATATATGGGTGTCATTAAGTTAACGCAGGTTAATGTAGCTGTATGTGAAATGT
>JAGBLA010000123.1 GCA_017635675.1 Ruminiclostridium sp. | reverse complement strand
GAAGTGTATGTAAATACACTTCCACGCTTTATCTACGAGCGTATCATGACTGCGGCTGCCGAGACAGCTGAAACAGCCGATGAAAATAAAAATTCTCACAACTCCGAAAAAGTTGTGAGAAAAATTGGTCGAGGTGACGGGACTTGAACCCACGGCCTCTGCGTCCCGAACGCAGCGCTCTACCAAACTGAGCCACACCTCGCAATACACGGCTAAAAGCCGCGACAGCCTTACTGGTGCGGATGACGGGACTTGAACCCACACGACATTGCTGCCACTGGCACCTGAAGCCAGCGCGTCTGCCAATTCCGCCACATCCGCAAATTGCCACTGCGACTGTAAAAGATATTATATCACAGCTTGCAGGAAAAATCAAGTGTTTTTTGAAAAAAAGTACGAAAATTTTATGCCAATGGACAAATACTTGACAAAACGGCTGCTCCGGAATATAATATAATTTATGGTTATGCACGGAATGACCGTCTGTGCTCTGCCGCGTTTCCGTCAAATGTACGGGAGCGGATGAACGACAAAAGAAAGGACAACAAAAAGTATGTCTGATAAATTCGTAACACGTTTTGCGCCAAGCCCCACCGGCTTTATGCACATCGGCAATCTGCGGACAGCGCTGTACGCGTTCCTGCTTGCAAGGGCGAACAACGGCAAATTCATACTGCGCATTGAAGATACCGACCGTGAAAGGCTCGTAGAAGGCGCGGTCGATGTGATATACAGCACACTTGAAATGACGGGTATGACACATGACGAAGGTCCCGATGTAGGCGGACCGAACGGTCCGTACGTCCAGAGTGAACGCAGGGACATATACATGAAATACGCAAAGGAGCTTGTGGAGAAAGGCGGAGCCTATTACTGTTTCTGCTCGAAGGAGCGCCTTGAGGAGCTTCACGAGGGCGACGACAAGGGTGCGGGCTATGACCGTCACTGCCGCGACCTGCCGAAAGAGGAAGTCGAGCGCAATTTAGCCGAGGGCAAGCCCTTCGTTATCCGTCAGAGAATGCCGCTTGAAGGCAGCACAGGCTATGACGACAGCGTTTTCGGACATATCGAGATAGAGAATTCCGAGCTTCAGGATCAGATATTGATAAAGGCGGACGGCTATCCGACCTACAACTTCTGCCACGTCATCGACGACCACCTTATGGGAGTGACCCATGTCGTCCGCGGCAGCGAGTACCTCACATCGACACCGAAGTACGTCCTGCTGTACGACGCGTTCGGCTGGGAGCGCCCGGTTTACTGCCACCTGCCGCTGCTCATGGGCAAGGACGCGGACGGCAATATCAGCAAGCTCTCCAAGCGCCACGGCTCCGTAAGCTTCCAGGAGCTTGTGAAGAACGGCTATCTGCCGCAGGCGATAATCAACTACATGGCGTTCACAGGCTGGTGTCCGAAAGGCACCAACGAGGAATTTTTCACTATCGACGAGCTTGCGAAGGTGTTCTCGATAGACGGCATCAGCAAATCTCCCGCGGTATTCGATTACGAGAAGCTTCTCTGGTACAACAGTCATTATATAAAGGAACTTCCGCTTTCGGAATTCATGGAGAAAGCAAAGCCGTATTACAGCGATGAATTTGCGGCGTTCGCAGACAACGAAAAGCTTGCAAAGCTTATACAGACCCGCATTTCGGTATTCCCCGAGGTTAATGAAAAGGCTGAGTTCGTGAAGGGTCTTCCCGACTATGACACACAGCTTTTCGTGAACAAGAAGAACAAGACCACCGCCGAGCAGTGCGCGGACATCATAGAGTACGCGCTGCCGAAGCTGAAAAACGCTCCCGAATGGAGCAACGACGCGCTTTTCAAGCTTCTCAAAGGCATTGCCGATGAAAAGGGTGTGAAAGCAGGCGCGGTCATGTGGGCGATACGCATAGGCGTTTCAGGTCTTGCGGTAACGCCGGGCGGCGCGACCGAGCTTATGGAAATACTCGGCAGGGACGAGAGCGTAAAGCGCCTTGAAACGAGCCTTGCGAAAATAAAGTAACTGTATATTCGGAGGAACATAGGAATGGGTAAAGACAACAACAATTTCGTCCCCCACGAGATACCGCGCCCGGAGTGGCCGAAGCGCGCTGTCATCACGGGCGGTATGCCGTACGGCAATAAAACGCTGCATTTCGGTCATGTGGGCGGAGTTTTCGTATTCGCAGATGTTTACGCACGTTTCCTGCGCGACCGCATCGGAAAGGACAACGTGCTTTTCGTATCGGGCACCGACTGCTACGGCTCACCTATCGCAGAGGGCTACAGAAAGCTCGTGGAGGCAGGCGAGTTCAAAGGCGAGATACGCGATTTCGTCCGCAAAAACCATGAAGCGCAGAAAAACACCCTTGACGATTACATGATAAGCCTTGATGTATTCGGAGCTTCGGGACTTATGCCTTACTCGGAGATACACGACAAGATGTCGGACTGGTTTATCCGCCGTCTCCATGAAAATGGTCATCTTCGCCGCATAAGCAACAAGCAGTTCTACGACGAGAAAGCAGGCTGTTTCCTAAACGGAAGACAGGTCATCGGAAAATGCCCCGTTGACGGCTGCCAGTCCCAGAAAGCCTATGCCGACGAGTGCGACCTCGGACATCAGTATATGCCCGAGAACCTTATTGACCCGAAAAGCACCATAACCGGTGAAACTCCCATAATGAAGGACGTTTACAACTGGTACTTCGACCTTCCCGCGTACAATTCGCTTATGAAGGAGTACGTGGCGCGCATACAGAAACAGAAGAACATGCGTCCCCTCGTCACCAAGACGATATCGGAGTTCCTTGCAGACCCGGTGATACACATAAAGAACGAGCTTCTTGACCGCTACAGCGAGGTCAGGGACTCTCTCCCCGCTCACGAGTTCATTGAGGAGAAGAAAAAGCCCTCCTTCACTATAAAATTCGCGGAGCTCGACGAGATGAACAAAGCCTGCGAAGTATTGTCGGCAAACGGCATACGTTTCCGCACAGGCAAGACCCTTGTACCGTTCCGCCTCACCGGCAACATCGAATGGGGTGTCCCCTCCCCTGTCCTTGACGGCGAGGAGCCGCAGACAGTCTGGGTATGGCCCGAATCATTGTGGGCGCCTATATCTTTCACCAAGGCGGCTCTCTCGTCCAAAAACAGAGACACCGAGGAATGGCGCGATTTCTGGTGCAGCAAGGACGCGCAGGTATATCAGTTCATAGGCGCGGATAACATCTACTTCTACGGCGTTGCCGAAATGGCGATGTTCATGGCGCTTCAGGGCAAGGACGGCAATGTTTCCGACCCGCCTGACGGAGAAATGCAGCTTCCTGTTCTCTGCGCGAACAACCATATACTGTTCATGAACGCGAAAGCTTCCAGCTCGGGCAATATAAAGCCCCCTATGGCGGACGAGCTGCTTGACTACTATACACCCGAACAGCTCCGTATGCACTTCCTCGGTCTCGGTCTCGGTCAGCGCAGCGTAAGCTTCAACCCGAAACCCCTCGACCCCACCATTCAGCCCGGCACTCCCGAGGCAGAGCAGCCCGACCCCGTGGTAAAGGACGGATTTCTGCTGTCCAACGTATTCAACCGCGTTATCCGCACCTGTATATACACAACACAGAAATACTATGACGGCATGATGCCCGTCGGCGACATCGAGGAGCAGGTGCTCGCGGACGCCAAGAAAGCCATACTCGACTACGAGCGTTTCATGTACCGCTTTGAGTTCCACCAGTGTACCTACGTGCTTGACAGCTACATCAGAAAAGCGAGCAAATACATGGTCAGGAACCTCGGCGACGCGGACAGGAACAACGATGACGAGCTTCGCAGAAAAACTCTCATAAACGTTTTCCACATGATACGCACCGCGGCAGTGCTGCTGCACCCCATGGCACCGAAAGGCACCGAGATGATACTCGAATATCTGCAGCTCGGCGAGAGCTTCTGGAGCTGGGACAGGATATTCGACAGCATCGCTGCGTTCACAGGCGGCAAGGACAGCAAGCTGAAATTCCTTGAGCCCCGCGTGGACTTCTTCACCCGCCACCCGAGCCAGTTTGCTCAGGACGGCGAGGACAGCGAATAAAACCCACACTTCCCTGTCTGTCGGCAGGGAAGTTTTTTGTCGGCAAACGGTTGATTATCAGCGGATTTTATGATATAATAGGAGAACGGGCATCAGCCCGATGACCACAAAGGCGGATATTACCATGAACCCAAAAACAGAACTTCTGATAAACAACATAGAAAAATCCATAATCGGCAAGCGCACGGTCATCATGAAGCTCACGGCGGCACTGCTGTCGGGCGGGCACGTGCTTATCGAGGATGTTCCCGGCGTGGGAAAAACACGCCTTGTCACGGCTCTCGCAAAAAGCGTGAGCGGCTCGTGCAGCCGTATCCAGTTCACTCCCGACCTTATGCCCTCGGACATCACGGGATTTACGATGATAAACCCCAAGACGGGCGAAAGCGAGTTCCGACCGGGCGCGGCAATGTGCAACTTTCTGCTGGCGGACGAGATAAACCGTGCCTCCCCGAAAGCACAGTCCGCGCTGCTGGAGATAATGGAGGAGCTTCAGATAAGTGCCGACGGCGCAACATACAAGCTCCC
This sequence comes from Ruminiclostridium sp., assembly GCA_017635675.1. GTDB lineage: Bacteria > Bacillota > Clostridia > Oscillospirales > Ruminococcaceae > Ruminiclostridium_E. The sequence goes on along the minus strand of JAGBLA010000123.1, from coordinate 113,348 downwards.
GGTGCCGTTCATGGCGCTCGCGACCCAGAACCCCGTCGAAACATACGGTACATACCACCTGCCCGAGGCGCAGATGGACAGGTTCATGATGAAGATATCCATAGGCTACCCGGAGAAAAGCGAGGAGATGCAGCTTCTCGGCGGCGGGTTCGGCAGGACTGTCGAGACCGAGCCTGTGATGACCCTTGACGATGTCATGGAGCTTCGCAGACAGGCGGAGAATGTGCGCGTCAACGACAGCGTGAAGCGCTACATAGTTGATATCGTTACCGCTACCCGCGAAAGCGATCTCACCATACTCGGAGCAAGCCCGCGCGGCAGCATCGCGCTGTATTCGGCGGCAAAGTCATACGCGCTGATAAACGGACGGGATTTCGCAGTACCGGAGGACGTGCGTGACATGGCGTGCGAGGTGCTCGCCCACAGACTCATGCTCTCCCCGAAAGGCAAATCCGCATTCGGCGTGCCGATAGCCGCAATGCGTTATATACTCGAAAACACCCCTGTACCCACGGAATGATATGATAAATGTAAAAGCATTGATCACCTATCTGCTGATGATAGGGCTCGCGGTACTTTATACGCTGTTTCTGGAGCCTGCGGGCGGCTGTTATCTTATCGCCGCGCTCACTTCCGCGGCAGTCATATCCGCGGCGCTGTGCGTCTATTCCTCGCGTATGCTGAAAGCGGAGCTTGAAACGAACGGAGATATCCTTGACCGCGGGAGCATGGTGAACGTGACGCTTGTGCTGACGAATACGGGTGTTCTCCCCTCCACCTTCGTGAATGCGGAAATGTTCGCAAGCTATCATCTTACCACAGACGACCCTGTGAGCGTGCGCTCCTGTGTTTTCGGCAAAAGCACCGTGCGTTTCACCGCATCATACCGCGCAGGATTTTTCGGCAAGGGGAAAGCAGGCATCAGCAGCCTTTATGTCACTGATTTTCTCGGGCTTTTCAGAATGGGCATCGAGCTCCCGAAAGGAATGGCGGAGATAAAGGTCTGCCCTGATATCCCAGGTGTCAACAGCCGTGAGGGACTGGCGAGAAGCCTTACCGACGCTGCCGCCTTTGACGAAAGCGAGGAGACGACCCAGTCGCTGTTCGCGGTTAACGGCACTCCCGGCTATGAGCACCGCAAATACGAGCCAGGGGACAGCCTTAAGCTTATCAACTGGAAGCTCTCCGCCAAGCGCGGCGAGTATTATGTGCGCCGCTTAGAGGGTGCCTCGGGCGCGGAACAGATATTCATTCTCGACAAGGCGGGCTCACGCAGCCCCGACCCGTTCACAAAGCACAGCGAGGAACAGCTCGCCGCGGAGGGTATGCTCGCGCTTATGATGCAGTTTGCGAGGACTGAGCTCCCATGCAGGCTTATGATAAAGCTCGGGGACGTATGGGAGACCATACCGGCAGTGACCGTCGAGGACGTATCGGATATACGCTTCCGCATGACCGATTTCGCATTTGAGGCAGACAGCGCGGGAAGGCTCCCGCAGAATGTCGAGGGTCATGCCGTGGTATTCACGGCACGCTGCGATAACATAGTCTCGGGCTTCGTTTCCGGTACGGATGTGCGAAGCGCTGCTTCCCCGGCGATAGAAGTCCCGGGCGAGAACATCTGGCTTATCACACGCGATGAAGACGATATCCGGTTTATAAGGTGAGCTGAAATGGAAAAAAAGATAAACAGGATAAAGCCGTTCCTGCGGGAAAACGCTGCGCCGATACTGCTCAGCGCCGCTGTCGTGAGCGCAGTCGCGTACGTTTACGCCTGCGGACAGTTCACGGTGATAATGCTTTTCACGTTCATATCGCTCGGATTGTCGTTTCTGCTGTTCAGGCTGTACGAGTGGCTTCGTGAGAGCGGGAAAACGCTGCGCACCACGATATTCGTTACCGCGGCGCTTGTGATGTCAATGGCTCTCGGCGGCTCACTGAATGACCTGCACACTTTCAATGAGCTCACCTTGTGGTTCATGGAACCCTCGCGGTTCACCGAGGTTCATTACGGCAGCACTATGTTCCTTATACTTACCGTCGGGACTGTGCTCATCTCGTCGCTGTATTACTTCACCCGTGTCATTTACCGCAGGCTTTTTGTGTTTCTGATATGCCTGTGTCCGTTCTGTCTGTTCGCAAAGACCTTCACCGAAATACCGGTCATACTCCCGATAGTGATGATGACGCTGTTCTTCTTTATCATGATGAACGAGCGTGCCGACCGCACACGACAGAGCTCCGACATCACAGGCACAATGCGTTCCATGCTCGCGTTCGTGCTTGTTGTCACGGTGATAGCGTCGTTTTTCCCAAAGCTCGAAAATTCGCCGTACCGTGAGAATTTCGATGAATTTATCACCGGCGTGAGCATAGGCACGGCAGGAGCCGCTGACTTCACGGATTTCTCGCAGGGCTCCTCGAACACCACTTCAAGAGAAACTGACGGCACCATACTCTTCACACTTTACGGGGACAATCCGAAATATATCAAGCGCCAGTGCTACGACCTGTACAGTCTCGCTGACAATACCTGGGGATATTATGGCAGCGGTGAAAAAACAGGCTATGACAACTGGAAAACATACCTGTACTTTGAAGACCCGATGCCGCTTTATGTAAGGACAGGCTTTTACGGCAGCTCCGGGACAAAGAACTGCTGGATACGTTCCATGGGCGAACCGTTCCACGCGCTTTACACCTCCGACAGCATGACCGACATCGAGCTGTACAACAACGATACAAAAATATACCGTACCGCGTATGACGAGTATTTCTTCGACAGGCACACCGCGGCCCCGGTAAACGCTTATACCCTCGAATGGTCGGAATACACTCCCGACCCGGCGTTCTCCGCCCTGTTCACCGACGAGACGGCTGAAGAGATATCAGGCGACGAGGACGACCCTGCTTACACCGAAGCACGGTCTTACCTTCGCGCCAAGAAGGACGCGGTCATGAATAGCGAGCATCTGCTCTCGGACGCTGTGATGAACGGCTGCTACTCCTCGGTAAACGCCCGGACAAGAGTAAAAGAACTCGCCCGGCAGATAACCGACAGGGCTGACAGCACATACGAAAAGGCGGCTGCTATCGTGGACTATTTCAGAAGCGGCGACTACATATACGACAACGAATTTACCGCGCCCGACGGCTCTCCAGATTATTTCATATTCAGCTCAAAACGCGGCGCCTGCGCCGCGTATGCCACCGCCATGACGCTAATGTGCCGCGAGCTCGGAATGACCGCCCGCTACTGTGAGGGTTTCTTAGTGCAGAAATACGACGTTGAGGGCGGTTACAGCTATGTAACGTCCGCCGACTCCCACGCGTTTGTACAGGTCTGGCTTGACGGCTACGGCTGGACGACCTTCGACCCCACAAGCGTCACCGAGGACAACGGCTACTTCGACATGACGTTCATTTATGTGGGAGCCGCGGCGGCGCTCGCAGTCGCGGTTGGCGTGACAGTGTTCGCACTTCGTCCGCGCATAGCGGAGAACCGTTTCCGCCGCCGCATGAAAGCCGCACAGGGAGCCGCACAGTACAGCATGGTATATAACAGGATCAATTCGCTTGTCAACCGTTACATCGGCAACCGCGAGAACCTGCTGACACCCGCGGACACGGCAGCTAAATGCCGTGAACTGCTCGGATTTGACGCGGACGGGTTCGTGGAGCGCTACGAGGCTGTCATATACGGCGGCGCGCAGATAAATGACGACTGCTCGCAGATATACAGCGATTTCATGACCGCTTATACCGCAAAACTCAGGGAGGACAAGAAATGCAGGAAACAGGAAAAGGCATTTTTGCGGCGGAGGAAGTGACCGCAGAGCTTGACGCCAAGCTCCGTTCACGGCTGCACATACGCACGGCGGAGGTCACAGGCTCCACCAACGATGACCTTAAAGCACTCGCGGCAGACGGCGCGCCCGACGGCGAGGTGCTTATCGCAGGAGCGCAGACCGCGGGAAAAGGACGGCTCGGCAGAAGTTTCTGGTCCCCCCGACACGCGGGACTGTATATGAGCGTACTGCTGCGTCCTTCCATACCCGCCTGCGAAGCCCTTGCGATAACCACGGCTGCCGCCTCTGCCGCTTCAATAGCCATAGACGAGCTCAGCGGCAGACACTCCGGCATCAAGTGGGTGAACGATATCTACATCGACGGACGCAAGGTATGCGGTATCCTCACCGAATCGGCAGTCTCCCAGAGCGGCGGACTGAGCTGGGCTGTCATGGGCATAGGCGTGAACGCCCTCGACATCGGGTTTCCCGAGGACTTACAGGGCAAGGCGGGAGCGGCAGGCATTGCTCCCGGGCTTATACCGCGGCTCGCGGCACGGATACTCACACACTTTTTCGCGTACTGTGACAAGCTCCCGGAAAAGACGTACATGGACGAATACCGAAAGCGTTCGGTGCTTACCGGACGAGTCATAGAGTACGAAAGGAACGGCGAACTGCAAAGCGGCACGGTCGAGGGCATCGACGACGACGCGCGGCTCATAGTGCGTAACGAGAACGGTGTTATCCCTCTTCTTTCAGGAGAGGTGAACATAAAGACAAAGATATAAAACGGAGGAAAAGAAATGGAGACAAACAACAATGTAAGGTCAAAGACACTGCAGATAGTGATGTGCGCGCTTTGTGCGGCTATCATCGCGGTTTCGGCGCAGGTGACGGTGCCGCTGCCGACAAATGTGGCGATAACGCTGCACACCTTCGGCGTAGCGCTGTGCGCGGCGGTCTGCGGAGCCTTCACAGGTACGGTATCCACTGCTGTCTATGTGCTTATCGGCGCGGTGGGAGTGCCGGTATTCGCGGGTATGCGCGGAGGATTTGCGGTGCTTTTCGGAGTTACGGGCGGATTTCTGTTCGGCTTTATCGTTATGGCGTTCTTCTGCGGCATCAACGCCGGAAAGATATGGCAGCGGCTTGCTTTTTCGCTTATCGGACTTGCTGTGTGCTATCTCTGCGGCGCGGTGCAGTACGCTCTGATTACGGGGACTGACTTCATTACAAGCATTACCCTCGTGGTACTGCCCTTCGCGATAAAGGACATACTGAGCGTGGTCGCCGCGCAGTATATGGCAATACCGATACGAAAAGCCCTCAGCTCGGCGCTTCACTATTGAGGAACGGAACATGGATATAAACAGGCTTGCCGATGATATCATCGGCGGAAAAAGATTAGACAGAAACGACGATGTGAACTCGCTTCTCGGCTGCGGTACAGACGAGCTCTGTAAAGCTGCCGACAGGATACGCAAAGCTCTGTGCGGCTCCCGCGCTGACCTGTGCAGCATCATAAACGGCAGGAGCGGCAGATGTCCTGAAAACTGCAAATTCTGCGCTCAGTCCGCCCATAACCACACGGGTGCCGCGGAATACGGCTTTCTCGGTGAGGATGAGATACTCCGCGAGTGCAGGTACAACGAGGAACGCGGAGTTCACCGCTTCTCCATTGTCACCGCCGGCAGGACGCTAAGCGGAGAGGACTTTGAGAAAGCCCTTTCAGCGTACAGGCTGCTGAGCTCGGAATGTAAGATAAAGCTCTGCGCGTCCCACGGGCTTCTGACCGCGGAGCAGTTCAGACAGCTCCGCAAATGCGGCGTGACTCGTTATCACTGCAATATCGAGACCTCACGGCGCTTCTTCCCCGAAATATGCACCACACACACCTTCGACGACAAGCTCGCCTGTATCGGACGCGCGCAGGAATGCGGACTTGAAGTATGCTCCGGCGGCATAATCGGAATGGGCGAGACATGGGAGGACAGGCTGGACATGGCGCTGACGCTGTCGGAGCTTGGCATAAAGTCCGTGCCGATAAACGCGCTGCGCCCGATAAATGGTACTCCCCTCGCGGGCAGCGAGCCCATAACCGAGGAAGATATACTGCGCACCGCAGCGCTGTTCAGATTTATTCTACCCGACGCTTATGTGCGCCTTGCCGCGGGACGGATAATCATGGATAACTCGGGTGAGCGGGCATTCCGCTCCGGCGCAAACGCCGCTATCACAGGAGATATGCTCACCACATCGGGGAACAGCATCTCCGCCGATCTTGAAATGCTCACAGGGCTCGGATTCGATGTGGGCGTACAGGAGCTGTCACAGCATACAATGCAGGTCGGGCGGCATTAATTGTTGACAAAACTGTAATAATATGGTATAATATCATATATTTTTTCACAACCGTAAATAACGAGGTGTAAACATGGAAGAACTTATAAAAGCGCTGCGCGAACAGCTTGACGCTGCACTCGCGAACGTACGCAGCAAAGAAGAGCTTTCCGATTTCTGGCAGACCTTCCTCGGCAAAAAAGGCAAGATAGCCGACCTTATGAAAAATCTCGGCAAGGTATCAAAGGAAGAGCGCCCTGCTGTCGGCAAAGTCATCAACGAATTCAAGGAAAGCGCGGAGGCGAAATACCGCGAAATCGAAAGTAAGCTTGAAGCGGCAGAGCTCGAACGCCGCAACCGTGAGGAAACGATAGACATCACGCTTCCCGCGAAGAAGCTTCCCGCGGGCTCGCTCCACCCCATCACCATAACCAAAAACGAGATGATAAACGTCTTCGCGGGTATGGGCTTTGAGATATTTGAAGGTCCCGAGATCGAGGACGACGACCATAACTTCACGCGTCTCAATGTTGCCAAAAACCACCCCGCGCGCGATATGCAGGACACGTTCTATGTGGCGGAGGACATCATTCTCCGCACCCACACGAGCCCCGGACAGATACGCGTTATGGACGCAAAAAAGCCCCCGATAAAGGTGCTTGTTCCCGGCCGCGTGTTCCGTTCGGACAGCGACGCCACTCACTCACCCATGTTCCACCAGATGGAGGGACTTGTGGTGGATAAGCACATCACCCTCTGCGACCTCCAGGGTATGCTGGACAAGTTCGTCCAGAACATCTTCGGCGAGAATGTCAAGACAAGGCTCCGCCCGAGCTACTTCCCGTTCACCGAGCCCAGCGTCGAGGTAGATGTGAGCTGCTTCGAGTGCGGCGGCAAGGGCTGCGGGCTCTGCAAGCACACCGGCTGGATAGAGGTGCTCGGCGGCGGTATCGTTCACCGCAATGTCCTTGCGAACTGCGGCATAGACCCCGAGGAATACTCGGGACTTGCCTTCGGTATCGGCATAGAGAGAATAGCGATGCTTAAATACGGCATCAACAATATAAGCCTGCTGTTTGAGAACGACCTGCGTTTCCTCAGACAGTTCAGGGATTAAGGAGGTACGGATATGAAAGTACCATTCAGTTGGCTGAAAGAATACGTCGATATAGACATCACCGCCGAGGAGCTTGAAAAGCGGCTTTTCGGCTGCGGCTTCGAGGTCGAGGAGCTTATCGACCTGTCCGCGGAGATAGATAAAGTCGTTGTCGGAGTTGTCACCGTGTGCGAGCCCATAGAAGGCACCCACCTCACCAAGTGCAAGATCGACTGCGGCTCCTACGGAAAGGATATACAGATAGCTACCCACGCCCCCAACGTATATGTGGGAATGCACACCGCGGCGGCGCTTGACGGCTCCACACTGCCTGGCGGCGTGAAGATAAAGGCGAAGCCTCTGCGCGGCGTGGATTCATTCGGAATGATGTGCTCCGGCGAGGAGCTGGGTCTGAATGACGACCTGTTCCCCGGCTCCGAGGTCTATGGGCTTATCGACCTGCCGAAGGACACCGAGCCCGGCACCGATATCTGCAAGGTGGTAGGACTTGACGATTACATCTTTGACATCTCCGTAACAGCGAACCGCCCCGACTGTCAGTCAGTTCTCGGTATTGCCCGCGAGGTCGCCGCTATCCTCGGCAAGCCTGTGAAAATGCCGTCGCTGGACTACACGGTATCGGGAGATATAGATTTCAAGGCAAATATCACAGTGGAGGCTCCCGACCTCTGCCCGCGCTATATAGGGCATACCGTGCATGACATAAAATTCGAGCAGTCCCCCGCCTGGATGCGCAGATACCTTGCGCTCTGCGGCATACGCGGCATAAGCAATATCGTCGATATCACCAACTTCATCATGCTTGAGCTCGGTCAGCCCATGCACGCGTTCGACCTTGACCTGCTGGAGGAAAAACGCATAGTCGTCCGCCGCGCGGGCGAGGGCGAGAAGATAACCACTCTCGACACCAAAGAATTTACCCTCAATCCCAATAACCTTGTTATCTGCGACGGCAAGAAACCCGTAGCTCTCGCGGGCGTTATGGGCGGTCTGAACAGCGGCATAAACGAGAATACCAAAAACCTTCTGTTCGAGTCCGCGAAGTTCATGCGCGACAATATCCGCAAGACTGCCCGAAGCCTCGGTCAGAACACCGACGCTTCGAGTTTCTACGAAAAGGGCATTTCCGAATATACCACCGAACTTGCGATAAAGCGCGCACTTCATCTTATCCAGGAGCTCGGCTGCGGCAGGATAGCTCCCGAGGGCTGCGATGTCAGCGCGGGCGCTCCCCGTACAGGCAAGAATTTCGATGTGAAGATATCCGATATTTCGGACATTCTCGGCATAGAAGTCCCCGCCGCGGATATAGTGCGCATATTGAAGTCACTTTGTTTCGAGGTGACAGAAAACGGCGATGTACTGAACGTTACGGCTCCCCGCTGGCGTGAGGATATCGAGATAGGCACTCCCGATATCGCGGAGGAGATAATCCGCGAGTACGGCTATGAGCACGTTACTCCCACATTCCTCAAGGACGCGGCAGTTACAAGCGGCGGACTTACCGCCGAGCAGCAGACCCGCGGCAAGATGAAGCGCGTTATGTGCGGACTGGGCTGCTACGAGGTATCGACCCTCGGATTTTACTCCGACGCCGACCTTGACCTTGTGCGCATAGCTCCCGACGCCCCCGAGAGGAACGTTATCCGACTGATAAACCCCATAAGCGCAAATCTTACCATTATGCGCTCTATCCTTGTTCCGTCGCTGCTGAACGTTGTGGTGAACAACATCAAGCGCGGCAACATGGAGGGCAGGATATTCGAGCTTTCCAATACCTACGTACCGAAACAGCAGCCTGTCGCCGAGCTTCCCGACGAAGTACCGCATCTGTGCTTTGCTGCGTTCGGCGACGGCGAGGACTTCTTCACGATGAAGGGCATCACCGAGGGTATCGCTGACGCGTTCGGCCTGACCTTCGATTACAGACGCGCGGAGAATGCGCCTTACCTGCACCCCGGCATTTCCGCCGATATAATATGCTGCGGCAAAAAGATAGGCTCCTTCGGAAAGCTTGCCAACGAAGTTCTCGGCACACTCGACCTCGTCAAGGACAGCCGCGACAGTTTCAGCATCTTCCTCGGAGAGATAGACTACAAGGCTATGTCGGAGCTGTTCCCCGCAGTTATGCGCTATAAGCCCATATCCGAAAATCCCTCGGTACTTCGTGACCTCGCTCTTGTGGCTGACGAGAGCACGCTCTGCGGAGATATCGTAAGTGAGATAAAGGCTGCGTGCAGTTTCGTACACAGCGCGGAGCTGTTCGACATCTACCGCGGCGGTCAGGTCGCCGAGGGCAGGAAGAGCATGGCGTTTAAGATAGAATTCGTACCCGAGGACAAGGCTCTCACACAGGACGACATCAACAAGTTCGTTGAGAATATCCTCACCAGACTGAAGGAAAAGCTCGGCATCGAGATAAGATAGCTTTCACCGTATCTTGCCGTGACGCCCGTCCCACTCACATTAAGAAGCTATCCCCAAACGTATCAACAGGCAAGATATCATTGAAATAATTTTAACCCTGTAACTGAAAAACGGCTGAGATCCCATTCCGGATTTCAGCCGTTTTAATTTTTTTCTGTAACCAGGATCAATTCCTGAGTCTGAATTTCTCCACAAGCTCGCCAAGCAGATTAGCCTGAGACGAGAGTTTCTCGCTGGATTCGGCAGTTTCCTCGCTTGTTGCGGAGTTTGTCTGTACTACATCGGCTATCTGGCTGATACCGATGCTTACCTGAGATATCGACGAAGCCTGGCTTTCGCTTGCGGTGGATATAGCGTTTATGCTTTCTGTGATGTCTTTGATATTATCAACCGTAGATAACAGACTTGCAGCAGTATCATCGGCTATCCTGCTTCCGCGGGCAACCGCATCAACAGAAGCCTTGATAAGATTGGTCGTGCTCTTGGCAGCTTCCTGTGACTTGTTGGCAAGATTGCGGACCTCGTCTGCCACGACAGCGAATCCTTTTCCCGCGTCACCCGCTCTTGCTGCCTCAACGGCGGCGTTAAGTGCGAGGATATTGGTCTGGAACGCGATATCTTCGATGACCTTGATAACTTTGTCTATTTCCATAGAACTGTCGTGTATATCGTTCATCGAAGCTATGAGCTGTTTCATGCTCTCGTTGCTTTGGGAAACGCTCTCGGCAGCTTCATTCACCTTTTTGTTGACGCTGTGAGCGTCCGCAGCATTCTTGTTGACCTGCTCGGAGAGTTCGGCTATGGTAGCGGAAAGCTCCTGCACTGCGGCAGCCTGCTGAGAAGCGCCGTCGGACAAAGACTGGGCGCTGCCTGAAAGTATCCCCGCACCTGCGGATACCTGCTGAGAAGAGGAATCTATCTGAGATATTGTGGAATTGAGAGAATCAGATATGTTTTGTATCGAGTAAAGAATATCGGCAAGTCCGCCCACATACTCGCCCTCGCAGCCGGAACTTACAGTAAAATCACCTTTTGCCATTGCCCCCAGCACTCTGCTCTCGTCCTGCACGATGTTCTGCAAATGGCGTGACATCTCCATAAATCCGTCTGCAAGGTTTCCAAGCTCATTGGGCGGGAACGAATAATTGCTTCCGTTTTCAGAGAAGTCAAATCTGTTGGTCTTTTCGGCTATTTCCATAAGCGGAGCTATCGGGGCAAGAGAGCTGCGGAGTATCAGTATGCAGATGACCGCAAGTGCGGCAATACCGATGATACCGATTATGATGACCGTAACGGTGACGGTGTTTATCTGAGCGAACGCTTCGTCATTTGCCACAACGAACATACTCACCCATGTGAGGTCGCTGCCGCTGAGAGTTATGGGCTCATAGCAGATTATCGCATCTTTGCCGATAACATCGTCACGTGTATTCTCGACTACCGTGCTCATGTTTCTGAGCGCTTTTGAAGCAGCAGAGGTCATTGTGCCGACCAGCGAGCTGTCCTTCGTGTTTGCTATGTAGTATCCGTTTGAAGAAAGAATGGCGCTGTAAGCGTTTTTGTAGGGACCCGCCGTGTAATCGAGCGCACCTACCGAATCCGCTATGATATCGCAGTTCGCAACGCCGAGAAACTTTCCGTTCTCATCAATGATAGGATTGCTGAGAGTTATCAGCCATACCGTCTTACCGTTCGTAAGGTCATAGCTGTAAGGCTCGGTAACGTGTGTTTTCATGACCGATTTTGTGGTGGCGTAATAATCACCACTGCCGTAATCCGCGTAGTCGTTGAGTATATCCATGGCAATGCTGCCGCCGTCGGTATATGCATAGTAAGAAAGTCCGTCCGGAGTATCGGGGAAGAACTGGTTCGGCTCGAACGCAAAGTATGCCGAGAAAACTCTTCCGGAGCGCACGACATCTTTCAGTGCGCTTTCAAGCATAGGACCCGCGGTCTCCTTACCGAGGGAGCGGTTGCGCAGAACGTCGTCGCGCAGGGCTTCGGAATACACCTGCATACTGGTGAGGTATGAGTTGACGGTCTGGGTGTTCTGCGCGGCAATGTTGTCAACCTGGTCATCGAGCAGATCTGAGACTATGTTTCGTGAGAACACGAAGAATAATATGCACATTATAAACACAACGACCGTTACCGCTGCGATTATGACGATCGGTATCCGCACAGACAGCTTATAGGTTCTTTTAGTCATTTTGTTTTCCTCCTTGACATTATTTTCCGGCATAATTCCGTCGGGTACGAAAATATCGGAAAGACACATTCCCAATGAGATTATTAATTTCCATTGTAACTAATTATATCATAATTTGTCAAGGTATGTCAACTGTGAAAACAAATTTTTTTCAGCCCAAATTCATTGTTTTGTCTGATTTTGCGATGACCGACTGCGCGCTTGCGTTGTATCTTAAAAGCGGGTAGTTATCGTAATCATTGAGCAGGTATTCAAGTCGTTTGCGGAAATACGGATCGGAGCCCACCGTTTCACGATGGTCGAGCATTACCGCATAAGCGTCGTCTGAGAGATCGCAGAGCATTCTTATATCAAGGTTCTCAAGTCCTCCCTGTTCGTACAGCGTGATATTGTACTCCGCTATGATCGCGTCGGGACGGGAGAAGCACAGCGCTCCGAACAGCACTATGAACGCCGCGGAGATTGCCGCCGAGGTGCGGAACTTAGGCACGAACGCGCGTATGCCCAGCACCGTGAATATCACAGCAAGCAGCACCATGAACCATGATGTATAAAGACGCAGCCTTGTCAGCCCGTATTCTCCGATATACATGAGCATCTTTGCGACAGCTGTCGAGATGATGAACAGCGTGAGTGCGCAGATAACGCAGGTGTATATTTTCAGCCCTATGCTTTTTCCACCGTTCTTCTTCGAGAACGCAAGCATACAGAGTATCACAGCGAGATTTATCACTGCCACCGCGCAGAGCTGGAAGAACCCGCGCCGCGCATACTCCGAGTACATCATGTCGTCGGGAAGCTTACCCACGAACGCCGACAGGAAATAGTTAGCCTGGGAAATGAAGTACATCACGTACAGCACGCATATCGGCGTAACTCCCGCATATACCGCTGACGGCGGTATTACCGCAAGGCGGCTCACCTTGTCGTGGTAATAGATGTCAGGCGGCAGCGGGTACAGTTTCTGCACCGCGTCGGCACGGAACGCTCCGAATATCAGGAACCCCGCGGGAATGCCGAGAATAAGCTGGAATACGGTTGACAGCACGTTGTCCGTCAGCAGGCGCGAAAGCTCCCGCAGCATATCCTCCACTCCCCCGTCAGCCTCCGCGAGAAGCTCCCCGACAATAAGCGTGAGCGGTATCATCACTACGATACCGATGACCGCGTTGCGCACTGCCGCTGCCTTTTTCGAGCCGTGAAGCGACTGCTTTACGGCTCGCGGGGCTGCTCCGAGCTCGCGGAGCGGCTGAACGAACACTGTACGCAGCAGGTCGAACATGAAAAATCTCGTCACAAAGCGGGCTTTTATCGCCACAGCCTGCACCCACCAGCACTGTGCCGCAGTAAGGAATATGAAGCACAGCACGTGCAGCAGCACGCTCGCCGTGAGTGAGTAAACGCAGGAAAACACGCATATCACGCCGCCCGCGAGCCACTGGCGCACAGTGGGGCGCTGACCGCTTTTCATCACATACGCACAGCCGCAGGCGAATATCGCAAGCGACACGGCGGTTGTAACAAAGCCGTTCCGATTGAATATACCGTAGCGCACCGCGAGAAAGCCGAGCACCAGCGATATCCACACAAATACGCAGTCAAACGGACGTATTGCTGTCCGCGGTGCCGCTGCCGGAGCGGTCGGTACCGCTGGGGCGGCGGGAGCCTGCATCGGCGTCTGTATTATCTGTTCGTCCATATCATTTTTCCTCCTTCACGAATTCCAGTATATCTCCGGGCTGGCAGTCAAGCTCGCGGCACAGAGCCTCCAGCGTTGAGAACCGCACAGCCTTCGCCTTGTTGTTTTTGAGTATCGACAGATTGGCGGGAGTTATGTCTATGCGCTCGGCAAGCTCACCCGCTGACATCTTGCGTTTCGCCATCATCACGTCGATGTTTACTATTATCGGCATACCGCGCTCCCCCTTATATTGTGTAGTCGTTCTCTTCGCGGAGCTCCGCGGCAGCGGCGAGCATATTCTTCACCACCCGCAGTATCAGCCCGACGAATGCCGCGATAAACGCTACCAGCAGAGCCAGCAGCCGCCAGAACGTCAGCACCGCGAATACCGCCGCAACACCGAAACAGCACCACGAGATTATGCGCACGCAGCGGGTGTTGCGCTCGGTGAAAAGCTCCTGCTTCGAGATGTTTGAAAGCAGTGTTTTTAGCTCCCACAGCGCAAGTATCGCCATAATATCGCACAGGTAGAAGCACACCGTAAGCACAGGCATTATCGGCTCCTTGCCCGAAACGTTGTCGTACCATATCGTGATGAACGGTATGCAGAAAAGCACTCCCACCGCCAGTATCAGTACCGCCCACGTCAAAGCCCTTGACAGCATCAGCGAACGTTCCTTCGTCCATTTTATGTTCATATCTTCCTCCGTTTACCCGCCGCACTTACGCGGCTGTTTTATCCTCTGTTTCGTATCATATCACATTTCAGCTGTTTGTCAATAGATTTTTATCGTTTTTCGATAATTATTTCTTGAATTTCAATTTATTGACACAAAACATATCTTATGGTATAATATAATCGCTGTTTTCGGAACAAACGAATGATGTCACTGAATGTCAGCCGCCCGCGTACGTTGATGGCAGCTGAAACAAGAATTATCATAGATGTGTCTTTTACTCTGAGAGAGGTGAACCGCGTGAAGCTGATCGAATGTAAGGAGCTTTGCATGAAATACGAGGGCGTGACGGCATTTGAGGGTCTCACGTTTTCAATAGACGAGGGAGACTTTCTCTGCATAGTCGGAGAAAACGGCTCCGGCAAATCCACGCTTGTGAAGGGACTTCTCGGGCTGAAAAAATACAGCTCCGGAAGCATAGAGTTCCACGGCGTAAAGCCGAGCGAAATAGGCTATCTGCCGCAGCAGACGGCGGCGCAGAAGGACTTCCCCGCCAAAGTGCGGGAGGTGGTGCTGTCCGGGTGCCTTAACAAAAACGCCCTCTTCCCGTTCTACACAAAAGAAAACAAGGAAAGGGCGCGCCGCGAAGCCGAGAAGATGAAGATAGAGAGCATAATGAACAAAAGCTACCGCGACCTCTCGGGCGGACAGCAGCAGCGGGTCTTGCTTGCACGGGCTTTATGCGCGACGGAGAAGCTGCTGCTGCTCGACGAGCCTGTGTCGGGGCTTGACCCGATAGTGACCTCGGAGATGTACGAGGTCATACACGAGCTCAACCACAGCGGTGTCACCGTAATAATGGTCACACACGATATCCACAACGCCGTTCACTACGGCAGCAGGATACTCAATATGTCAAAGAACGATTACTTTTTCGGCAGCTCGGACGAGTACATCACAACGGAGTCCTTCCGTCTGATGTCACGGGGCTGTTTTCACGGGGAAGGAGGCTGTTTCAGTCATGGCAGATGAACTCGCGGCGCTTTTTTCCTACCCGTTCATGCAGAGGGCGCTCATAGTCGGGCTTTTGGTATCGCTTTGCGCGGCGCTGCTCGGCACGAGCCTTGTATTGAAACGTTATTCCATGATAGGCGACGGACTTTCCCATGTAGGCTACGGAGCCTTTGCCATAGCGGCGGCAGCCGGGATAAGCCCGCTCGGATTTGCTATCCCGGTGGTGGTGGTATCGTCATTCCTGCTGCTTTATATCACCCGAAAGGGCAAAATGGGCGGCGACAGCGCAATAGCTATTCTTTCAAGCAGCTCCCTCGCCGTGGGCATGGCTGTCCTCGCCCTCAACGGCGTGTCTGTCGACATAAACAGCTATATGTTCGGCAGCATACTCGCCCTCAGCGGTGAGGACGTAGCACTGTCGGTGGTATGCTCCGTTATCGTGTGCCTTCTGTTCGTGCTGCTGTACCACCGTATTTTCGCGGTGACGTTTGACGAGAGCTTTTCAAGCGCCACGGGAATACACACCGGCATATACAATATGTTCATCTCCGTGCTTACCGCGGTGGTGATAGTCGTTGGTATGCGGCTGATGGGCGCTCTGCTCATATCAAGCCTTACCATATTCCCTTCCCTCTCGTCCATGCGGGTGTGCAAGGGATTTCGCAGCGTGACGATATGCGCGGCGGTGATATCAGTGGTATGCTTCACCGTGGGGCTTATCGGTTCATACTTCATCAATATACCGACAGGCGCGGGAATAGTCCTCGTGAACCTCGCGGTATTCCTTGTCTTTGCCCTTATCGGCAAGCTCAGGGAACACAAATGACAGACCTCAGACACCCGCGAAAGGAGAATTTATGAACATCGACCTCACAGGAAGAAAAGCACTTGTCACAGGCGGCAGCGGCGGGCTTGGCAGAACTATCGTAAGGACCCTCGCGGAGTGCGGCGCGGACGTGGCAGTCCACTATCATTCGGACAGCAAAAATGCCGAAGCGCTTGTCAGCGAGCTGAAAGCGTCCGGCAGAAATTCAGCAGCGTTCCGCTGCGATATAACAAAGAGCGACAGCGTTGAAAAAATGCGCGATGAAGTGGAAAAGGGCTTCGGAATACCCGATATCCTTGTGGTGAACGCCGTCATTCAGTACGAATGGAAACGCCTGTTGGACCAGGACATCAAGGACTATTACAGCCAGTTTGAAAGCTGTGAGATGCAGTTCGTGTATATGATGAAAGCCTTTCTTCCCGCAATGATACAGAACCGTTACGGAAGGATAGTCGTGATGAACACCGAGTGCTCAGTAATGGCGGAGCCGGGCTGCTCGGCTTACACTGCCGCAAAGCGCGGTCTTGACGGACTTGTGCGGGTGGCGGCAAAGGAGTACGGCGGGGACGGTATAACCATTAACCAGATAGCTCCCGGCTGGACGATAACCGACAAGGAACGCGCAAACGGCGTGAATCCTGCTCCCGAATACGTGGCAAGCGTTCCGCTCGCACGGCGCGGGACCGACACGGACATCGCGAATATGACCGCGTTTCTTGCCTCCGACCTTGCCTCCTTCGTCACGGGAGCATTCATACCTGTCGCGGGCGGCAGAGTGATGCCGGCGATCTGAAAGTGTGCTGTCTCCAATGAAAGCATTTCAATGCTGTGCTTGTTACTCTCATAAAGCGAAAATCTACCGTATTTTCATAGGAGGGGATCCTGTATGCCTGAGATAGTATGGGAGGGCAATCGGAAAGAATGGGGACTGCCGCATGACGGTGAGCCGCTGCATGAAAATGCGGTCAGGATAAAAACTGCCGGCAATGTGTTCCGTGACAGTATTCCCTATGGTATCCCGCCAATGTTGATCTGTTTTCTGGCAGTATTTCTGAAAGCGTTCCTTAACAGAGAGCCTCCGATAGATCCTGTTTTCTTTCTGCCCGCGTTAGTGATCGGAATGACAGTCGCATTACCGCTGCATGAGCTTATGCACGCAATATGCTATCCGAAGCACGCAGTGGTGTGGGTAGGCTTGTGTCTGAGGAAAGTCGCTGCTTATGCCATATCTTTCTGTCCGATAACACGAAGAAGATATGTCATAATGTCTCTGGCGCCTTCACTACTCGGCATAATACCGCTTATTTCATTCATTCTCATTCCTGTCTCGTTCAAGCCGCTGCTGACCTTCTGCATTGTATCCGCATTTACAGGACTTATATCACCTTGCCCTGATTATATGGATATTATAGCCGTAATGCGTCAGACAAATAAGGATAATATGATCCAGGCTGCAAATGACGGTCTGTACAAATACTGAGTTATTTCATCAACCGACTCAACATAATGCCCCGGAGTGCTGTGCAACGCTCCGGGGCATTACTTCTGTATCGGCATTTTCAGGCTTTTTTCAGGATCAAAGCCAAAAGTAAAAACCACGCGGCAAACGGAGTTGACATAAAATACTTTTAATGGTATAATTATTTATGCGGTATTGCCTTATATATGACCGCCCGTCTGAAAGGTGAAAAGAATGATACAGCTATCCTATCATATACGCGATTTTGAATATGAACGGCTCCGTGAGATACTCTCGGAGGTGAGCACCACACAGGAATACCGCGGCGCAGCCCAGGTGCTCGCGGTTGTGTTAGACCAGTGTGCCGACGCTGAAAGAAGCAGGAAGAAAGCCGCTATGATACGCTCTGTCCTGCCAAAAGCCGAGGTAGTCGGCACCACGCATATCGACAGCTTTGAAAGCGCTGTGACGGAGCAGGAAAACACGCTTGTCACGTTCATGCTGTTTGAAGCTCCGGCATTCAGCGTGCGCAGACTGCCGCTCAAAGGTCTTACCGCTGCCGGAGCGGGTCAGAAGCTCGGCGGGGAGCTCGCGCTGCTCAACGGCTTGAAAGGCGTATTGTTCTTTGCCGCCGGGATACTGGTAAATATCGACGAAGTGCTTACAGAGACCGAAAAGTGTATCGGAGATGTTCCGATATTCGGCTCCACCGCGGCGCGGATCGCGCTGTCCGAAAATGTCGGCACGGGCTTTCTGTTCGATGATAACAACTGTACCGACAATGCTCTTGCCGCTGTGTGCTTCACCGGAAAAGAACTGCACATCGAGGTCTCCTATAACCACGGCTGGTCGCCTGTTGGCAGGACTATGCGAATAACCGGGTGCGACGGCGATTTCCGCGTCACGAGCATAGATAACGCGACCGCCGCAGACATCTACCATAAGTATCTCGGACTTGACCGCGACGCAATAATCATTCCGAATATCTGCGAATTTCCGCTTATCATAGAACAGGACGGACTTAATATCGGACGAACTCCGTTTGCCTGCGACAGGGAGGGCGCACTCGGATTCGGCGCACCAATGGTGAACGGCTCGCTCATACGGTTCTCATACGGGTCACAGTCCATTCTGCTCTCCGAGACATACGATGACAGCGTTGCTTTCGGCAGGTTCTCGCCACAGGCTATGATACTTGTCGTGTGCATGAACCGGCAGATATTCCTCAAAGAGGAGGAAGAAAAGGAGATAGGCTACTACCGCAGGATATGCCCGACCCTCGCTTATACCCACGGAAACTCCGAGATATACCGCTTTCGCGGCAGAGGCGGCGAGACCAACGGCGCGCTGGTGGCGGTAGGTATCCGCGAGGGCGCACAGGACAGATCCATACTCCAGTGCACCGTCCCGCCATACGACAGGAAAAAGAAACCCAATGCCGCTATCCCTCTCGAACGGCGCATCACCGCTTTCATGCATGCGGTGACGGAGGATCTCGAAGACATGACGCGCCACGCAAACGCCGCAAGCGAGGCAAAGAGCGCGTTCCTCGCCAATATGTCCCACGACATACGCACGCCGATAAACGCGGTGCTCGGCATGAATGAAATGGTACTGAGGGAGTGCAGTGACGAAAACATACTCACTTACTCCGAAAACATAAGGACAGCGGGAAACACGCTGCTCGGGCTGATAAACGACATTCTCGACTTCTCAAAGATAGAGGCGGGAAAGCTTGACATAATCCCCGTGGACTATGACCTCTCGTCGGTGCTCAACGACCTTGTGAACATGGTGCAGACCCGCGCCGAGGCTAAGGGGCTGAAACTTGTGCCTGTCATCGACGAAAGCACCCCCAAGCTGCTCCGCGGCGACGAGATACGCATAAAACAGATAGTCACCAACATTCTCACAAATGCTGTCAAGTACACGGAAAAGGGCTCCGTCACATTAGCCGTGACCTATGAAAAGACCGGCGAGGACGCCATTCTTCTGAAAGTCAGCGTCACCGACACGGGTATCGGCATAAAGCAGGAGGATATACCGAAGCTGTTCTCGAAGTTCGACCGCATAGAGGAAAAGCGCAACCGCAGCGTGGAAGGCACAGGACTCGGCATGAGCATCACTCAGCGGCTGCTGTCGATGATGAACAGCAGTCTCGAAGTAAAGAGCGAGTACGGCAAAGGCTCGGAGTTCTCATTCGCCATAAGTCAGCCTGTGGTAAAGTGGGAGCCCGTCGGAGATTACAGCGAGGCTTTCCGGCGTTCGGCGGCGAACCGCAAAAAATACAAGGAATCCTTCACCGCGCCGGACGCCGAGATACTTGTCGTTGACGACACGCCCATGAACCTTGAAGTATTCAGAGCGCTGCTGAAAAAGACGCTGGTGCGGATAGACACAGCCGAGAGCGGCGCGCAGTGCATCGCGCTTTCCGCAAAGAAAAAGTACGATGTCATCTTTCTCGACCACATGATGCCCGACAAGGACGGTATCGAAACTCTCAAAGAGATGCGGGAGCTGACCGACAGTCCCAACGCCGACACTCCCGTGATATGCCTTACGGCGAACGCGATATCGGGAGCGCGGGAGACATACCTGAACGCGGGGTTCACCGATTATCTCTCAAAGCCCGTGGAGCCGGAAAGACTGGAAGAAACGCTTGCCGGGTATATTCCGGAGCATAAGCTGAAAGCTGCCGGGGAGGGCGTGAGCGAAGCACAGGCGGCAGACTCCGCAATACCGGACTATGTGCGAAGCTCTGCGGAAATAGATACCGCACAGGGGATAAAGCACTGCGGGAACGAGGAAAGCTATCTGCAGGCTCTCACTACCTACGCGGGTTCGGTGAACGCGCTCGCGGACGAGACCGAGGGTTATCTGCTCTCCGGCGACATCGGGAATTTCACTGTCAAAGTCCACGCGCTCAAAAGTACCTCCAGAGTTATCGGCGCAATGAAGCTCGGCGACCTTGCGGAAAAGCTCGAAGCCGCGGGTCACACGAACAACACCGCGTTCATCGCTGACAGGACAGACGAGCTGCTGGAGCGGTGCCGTGCGCTCGGAGAACTTCTGTCGCCGCTGACGGAAAGCGGCTCACTTCCGCTTATTCCCGCGGAACAGCTCGATGAAGCGTACACGCTGATACGGGAATTTCTCTCGGTAGCCGACTACGAGAGCGCTATTCAGATAATTTCCGAACTCGGGGATTACAGCTTCCCCGAAAATGAAAAAGCCTGCTGCGAGGCTCTGATAAAAGCGGCGGGACAGTTCGATTACGACAAGATGAACGAGATAATGAAATAACAAAAGCGGCTCCGCGCAGATATCTGCGGAGCCGCTTGTTTTATGAGTGCATAAGGAAGAATTCTTCAAGCCTTGTAAGAAGCTCCTCCTTGCGTATGGTCTTCAGGAAGTACCCGTCGGGCTTCAGCGAAAGCACTGCCATGACGCTTTCTCGGTCGCTCTTTCCGGTAAGGAACATGACCGGGATATTTTTCGTGTCCTCGTCGCTGCGAAGCATCTCAAACACCTGCGGACCTGTGGTCACAGGCATTTCATAGTCCAGCAGGATAAGGTCGGCGCTGTTCCTGCTAAGCCACTTTATCGCCTGTATACCCGACGACACGCCCGTCACCCTGTACGTATCTTTCAGCCACTCGCGGGCAAGCCCGAGAAATCCCGGGTCATCGTCAACGATAAGCAGGCTCTTTTTGTACTCGCCTGTCTTCACCTTGCTGAAATGTTCCTTCACCGCTGCGACGAACGCGTCATTGTCGGCGGGACGGACGAATGACCTGTATATCCGCTCAGCCGGCACTTTACCCGACACATACTCGATATCGCTCTTGCTGCCGATGACTATAAAGCGGACGGCGCTGTCCTTCGTCTTGTCCGACAGGAAGTGCAGCACATCATCTCCGGGCAGCTTGCCTTCGTCTATGAATAAAGTGACGAGCGTGGTCCCGTTCCACTTTGAATTGATGTTCGTCACCTTCCACGGCACAAATTCATAGTCTATTCCCGCTTCACTGACCTTTTTCAGCAGTACCCTCAGTATGAAGCTCTCCTTCTCGCCCGCTATCATTATCCTGTTTCCCATATTTCCTCCTTATAGCTCTTTATTGATAAGCTCTTCCATTCCGTCCCAGTCGAACGTTCTGAGCATTCTTTCAAGCTCAGCTATCCTTTCCGCGTCACCCTCCGGCAGCCTGTATTCCTTAAGCTGTCCGACTATCATCTCCACAGCGTCATAGTCCATCTGCGGTATGACCTCTTTGAGCGCGGAGTACGCGTCGTCAAGCTCTTCCTGCGGTATCGGCTCACGCTCTCCGGCGTCCGCCTGCGGAGCAAGGCGCGCAAGCTTTTCCTTATACCCGCGGTGCATTGCGAGCAGCCTGCCTGTATTCGCATCGATGAATTCCATATCACCGCTGTTGCCCGCGTTTTCAAGCTCCTGCGCAAGCGCCGAAAGCTCCGACGCGCCTATTATCCTCGCGGAGCTTTTGAGTGCGTGGACTTTCACGGTATATAGCCGTATATCGCCGCTGTCATACGCGTCCTCTATCACCTTCGAGCTGCTGTCCGTGGTTTCAAGGAACATTTTCAGCGAGTAGATGAATGACGATACTCCGCCGGAGTTCTTTATCCCCTCCGACACCGATATCCCCTCGGTATCTTTCAGCCACTCCATATCCCCGGGAAGCTCCTCCGGCTCCTCCGCCACGGCATCACTCTCTGTCGCGCCGTGTATCAGCTCTTTCGGCAGCCGCTCCATTATCGTCCGTTCGAGCGTCTGACTGTCGATAGGCTTCGTGAGGCAGCCGTCAAAGCCCTTAGATTTGTAGAATTCCTCGCCGCCCGAGGTGATGTTCGCGGTAAGCGCGTACACAGGCAGCTCAGGCATTGTCTCCCTTATGCGAGCCACGGTCTCAAGTCCATCCATGCCGGGCATCATGTGGTCGAGGAACACGATGTGGAAGTTCTCCCGTCCGAGAAGCTCAAGGCACTCCTCGCCGCCCGCCGCAGTCGTCACCTGCACCTTCACGGCTTTCAGCAAGCCCTTTATGACCGTGAGGTTCATGGGATTGTCGTCCGTTACCAGCACTTTTGCGTCAGGAGCCGTGAACAGCGGGATATATTTCCCCTTTGACCTTTCCCCGCTGTGTTCGGTGAACTGTCCTATGCCCTCGCCGTCAACTATGCGCTGACGCAGAGTGAGAATGAACTCCGAGCCCTCACCGTAAACGCTCTCGCACCACAGGCTTCCGTTCATAAGCTCCGCAAAGCGCCGTGAGATATCGAGCCCGAGCCCGGTGCCCTGAATGCCGCTGTTCTTTTCCTCGTCAAGCCGCTCATAAGCGGTGAACAGTTTCTCCATGTCCTCCTGCTTTACGCCGATACCCGTATCCTTTACCGAGAACCGCAGCCCGCAGGTGCCGTCCTCCCCGCGGTCGGTAACGCGCAGTCCCAGCGTGAAGCCGCCCGTTTCGGTGTATTTCACCGCATTGGTGAGCAGGTTCAGCACCACCTGCTTTATCTTCCCGACATCGCCGTACAGCCGTTTCGGTACTGTACCGTCGATGTCCGTTTCAAACGAAAGCCCTTTCTGGCTGCTGCGAACGCGTATCATAGCAGTCATGGCGCGGAGCATCTCCGTAACATCGTATTCCTGCTCCACAAGGTGCATTTTGCCCGACTCTATCTTCGACATATCCAGCAGGTCGTTCACCAGTCCCAGCAGAGACTCCGACGCGCTCTTAATATCCGCCGCATAATCCGACACCGACTTGAAATACCCGTCCGGCACGCCCTCTGCGTCCTCACGCAGTATCATCTCGTCCATGCCCATTATCGTGTTTATCGGAGTTCTTATCTCGTGGGACATATTGGCAAGAAAGCGGGATTTTGCGGAATTTGCCCGCTCCGCCTCCTCTTTCGCAGCGCGTATCTGTTCGTACTGACGGCGGATTATGGTATTCGTCATGACGCGCCATACGATAAATCCCGCCGCAAGAACGAGCAGCGCCACACCGATTATCCGCACGATAAGAAGCTCGAAGAAATGCGGCTGTTTCACGATGCGGAACGACCTGTCCTCAAATACCGAGCCGTCACTGTCGTCAAGTATCTGTATGTGCAGTGTATAGTCCCCGTACCGCAGCCCCGTGAACTCCAGCGCTGTGAGCTGACTGCGGTTCGCCGTGATGCCCGTATCGTCGCCGCCCTCAAGCCACATTCGCACCGACGGGTCGGACAAGGTGTAATCGAGTACCGCGGCTTTTATCTGTATTCTTCCGGGGCTTGCGGGTATGGTGTACGTGCCGTGCTCGTCGGGGAGCACCTCTGTGTCATCGCAGTACAGCGAGCGTATGCCGAGCTTTATTTCACTCGTCCGCTCGGAATACCGATAGATATTCACCGCGCTCACGCCCGAGCGTCCCGCTATGTAAAGGTCGCCGTTTTCGTCAAGGCCGCTGAACGCGTTGGCGGTGGGGATACACGGCAGACCGTTCATAGTGCCGCACAGCTCATGTTCAAGGCTCCCGCCGTCCAGCATATCCGGCGCGCTCACGCGGTAGATGCCGTATGACGACAATATCCACATATCGTCGCCGCTGCCGAAGTACAGGTCGAAATTGTTGTTGTACGGAAATTCGGGTATATCTCTGATAACTCCGTCCCGCATATATTCTATGGAATTCGACGTTATCATCCACAGCACGCCGCGTTTCCCGTCTTTCTTTATGCGCAGTATAACGTCGCTCGTGAGCCCGTCGGCGCGCCCGATATTCCTTACGCCCTCATCGGTAATGGCATATATCCCTCCGCCGTCGGTACCCGCGTATATCGTGCCGTCGAGCCCCTCCTCGACGGTGAGTACGACCGTGTTCTCCATGCCGTCGCGGGCGTCACAGCTTCGCACAGGCACTCCGCCGCGGATTATAGTGATGCCGCCGTTTGTGCCGACAAGCAGGCTGCCGTCGGATGCGAGCGAAGCACACCTCACAAGGTCGTCCGTAAGTCCGCTGCTCTCGGTGATATTCCCTATCTTCCCGTCGGGGGACCAGCTTACAAGTCCCATGCCGTCCGCGTAAACGCCGAGCCAGAGAACACCGTCGTTATCCTCGGTGATGCAGCGCACCCGCTTGTCACCTATATAATCGGTAAGCTCGTTTTCGACCGGGTGAAGCTCGCTGTCAAGCACCCTCAGCCCTTTATCGGTGCCTATGTAATACATTCCGCCGCACAGGCAGGTGGCGTTGACTACCTCGCGTTCCATGCCGGAAAGCTCGTTTATATCACGGAAGCTGCTTGCGGCAAGCTTCATAACGCCCTGTCTTGTGGACGCGAACCAGAGATTTCCCTGATAATCCGCGGTCATCATCTCTATGCCATTGTTCATCGGCAGGTCGCTCAGCGTGTGGATCTCATCGCTGTCGTCCAGCCAGCCCACAGCCGTATCGGTGTTTATCCATATCTTTCCGCAGGCGCGGGTTATCCAGCCTATATTCCACAGCGGACCGACATCTATCTCATGCAGGTGGGAGAACCGCCCGTTATATACCGCACGGTACAGCTTGTCGCCGTCCGTGCCGAGATATATCGTCCCCGGAGCCTCGGGGTCGGCGTAAACCGTGGTGATGCGCCTCGGCAGAAGCCGCTCACCGTCCGTAAACGTAGTCACTTCGCCGTTTTCCAGACAGAATATCTCGCCGCTGCGCGTACTTCCGAAGACCCTTCCCTCGGTGTCCGAAACGAGCCGCCGCACCGATGCCGACGAAACACGTTCATCATTTATGGTTTTAAGGCTCATGTCATCACCGATGTACGCGATACCCTTCGCAAGCCCGATATATACTATATCTCCGGAGCCCTCCGCAATACCTCGCACCGATGACGACGCAAGCCCGTCCTCGTAGGTGTAATGGTGACGTTTCTCTCCGTCGATGACCACCACGCCGTTGTCGTTGGTACCTGCCCATATCCTGCCCTTGCTGTCCTCAAACAGTATCCGGGCGCTTGTGAGACCCTCCGCGGAGTTCAGTCTCTCAAAGCTTGTTCCGTCGTACTTTATAACTCCGCTGTAACCGCCTATCCAGATATAACCGTCAGACGAGGACATGATACAGTTGGCGTCGGAGGTAGGCAGCCCGCTCTCGGCATTGTACAGTTTCGCCGCATACCCCACGCCGTCGAGCTGTCCCGTCACGGCATAGCCCCCGCCTACCGCCGTGCCGTCCGCGTGCGCCCCTGCCCCGCAGAAAATACACGCAGCCGCGGCTGCCAGCGCCGCAGCAAAATATCTCAACCTTACGGACATTCGCATCTCCCCCCGTCTGTGCGGTCATTCCCGCTGTGGATAATAAATAACAGTCATATTATTATACCACAACGGCATGATTTTTTCAATAAAAATATCTGTGTTTATACTATAATTTTCCCGAAAGGCGGATACTTCCGCAAATACTTCCGCAAAATGCAAAAAACTCTTGCTGCCGTGACAGGAATGTGATATAATGGAAACGGCAAAACAGGAAACAGGTGAGAGCATACAAAGGAGGCTCAAATGAAAGCATACAAGTCAAGAACAGCCGCTATTATCACCGCGGCAGCATTGATAATCAGCACATCTTCATGCACTCAGCCCGCAGGCGGCGCTCAGACAGGCACATCGGCAGCGGACACTGCCGCCGCTCAGGCCACGGCGTCAGAGGATACCACGGCACCGCCGACCCCGGAAACCGCCGTTTCCACAGAAGAACAGAGTTCCGCCGCCGCGCTGAAATACGGACTCTGGTGGGCGAAGAGCGATGAAGGCTATCAGTGCTACTATACCTTCAACGAGGACGGCAGCGGCTCACTCTTATACCAGGACCTCGGGATAGGCGTGGGGCTGAATTACAGCTCCGACGGAAGCAGATACACATTTGAAATGGGCGGCGAGGGCGCGTTCAGCTATGCGGACATGACCTTTGAAAGCGATATCGAATGCACACTCAAATGGGAGGACGGCCGTACCGAGCACCTGACATTCTTCACCGACGCTCCCGACAGCTTCAGATTTTACGCAAGCTATGACCTCGCGGAAATGGCGAAGGCTTACTATAAGGATAAACACAACGGCACCGAGCTTTCCGACGCTGTACCGTCATTCATGCCCGACGACAGGATAAAGCTTGACCTGTATGTGCAGGAGGACGGCGGTCAGACTGTCGCGGACACATACATCATAGACCGCTTCACCGCCGCAGGTGAGAACTCCGCGGGTGAGCCCGTGAACCTTGAGCCCTACGGCAGAACTTACGGGGAAGGCAACGCATATGAGACAGCTCCCGCAGAGGATCTCTCGGGCTCCTTCGCTCTGCAGTGGAAGACGCTTAAGGAAGAGGGAGCGCTGTTCGGTGTGCGTTACCTCGGCTACATCGATCCCGAGCACAACGACCCTGAAACGAGCGCTTTATACATAATAAACATTCTCGAACACACCGGAGCTTCCAAGGACTGCAATATCTTCATAGATATGCCCTATGAGAACTTTGCTTCGACACAGGACGGCACCGAGCTTTACCTCATTATACCCACCGACCCGAACGGCACTGTTACGGTAAAGGAATTCTTCCCGCTGGCGGAAGACAATACCGCCTCTGAGGGCAGGACGCTGTATTCATACCAGAGCCTGCCGTTCCTGCTCAAATGCAACGTAAGCGAGATAATGCCCGACGTGATAATATACATCACCGACTCAAACGGCAAGACCGTAACATGGAGCCCCGGCATAAGCGGGGAGGACGGTCATGTGCTCACATATCACCCCGAGGGCACCATTCACGACTTCACCGATTATTCGCGGCTTGCAGGCCCCGAGCTTGCGCCTGTGGGATAATAATAGCGGAGGTTCATGCCAATGGGTTCTCTGCTGCTTGCGGTGATATATCTCGCATTCATAAGTCTCGGTCTGCCGGATTCCCTTCTGGGCTCCGGCTGGCCTGTGATGCAGACGGACTTCGGAGTTCCGTCGTCATACGCGGGGTATGTTTCGATGTCAATATCGTTCATGACGATAGTTTCCGCGCTTATCGCACCGACACTTATCCGCAAAGTTCCGACGGGTCTTATCGTTGTGGTATCCATATTTCTGACGGTCATAGGACTTATAGGCTTTTCGTTCTCAACGGAATACTATATGCTTTTCCTGTTCGTCGTCCCCTACGGGCTCGGCGCGGGGTCGGTGGATTCGGCACTAAACAACTATGTGGCAAAGCACTATTCCGCCGCGGTGATGAATTTCCTGCACTGCTTTTACGGCGTGGGAGCTATGCTGAGCCCGTACATCATGTCCCTCGCCCTCGCAAACGCGCACTGGAACGACGGTTACAGGTGGACGGCATATATACAGTCGTGTATCCTTGCGGTGTGCCTGCTGTCACTCCCGCTGTGGAAACGCCGCCATGACAGTGCGGAAACCGAAGACGAGAGCAGCGCGGCAGGCATACGCGAAGCATTGAAGCTGCGCGGTGTAAAGCCCACTCTTGTATCGTTCTTCGCGTACTGCGCGGGTGAAGCCACTTGTTTTCTCTGGACTTCGAGCTATTTTGCGGGAACGAAAGAGGGCATAAGCAGCGAGACTGCCGCAGCATTCGGGTCACTGATATTCGGCGGGCTCATGCTCGGGCGGCTGATCTCTGCGTTCGCATCGGCAAAGCTGGGTGACAAGCTGCTCATACGAATAGGCGTGGCTGTGGAGCTCGCGGGGATATTGCTTGTTGCGCTGCCGCTGCCTGGGTATATCCCTGCCGCGGCGGGTTTCGTTATAACGGGCATCGGCATGGGACCCGTTTACCCCTCTATTCAGCACATGGCGCCGCAGATATTCGGACAGCGAAACAGCGCTGCCGTGATAGGTCTGCAAATGGCATCCGCGTACATCGGGAGCACCTTCATGCCTATGGTTTTCGGGCTTTTGCAGCAGGCTGTCGGCATTGCGATAATGCCCGTGTATCTTCTGATATTCGCCGTCATGAATATCTCGCTGCTCGAATTCGCATACCGCCGTGAATCTTCACAGGAACACGATGATAAAACATAAAAACAAAGAGCGTACCTCTCGGATACGCTCTTTATTTTTATTTCGCTGCAAGCGCTTCTTCTACTGCCTTGCGGACATCCTTCATATCCACAGTAGGCTCAAAGCGGGATACTACATTTCCCTCGCGGTCGATAAGGAACTTGGTGAAGTTCCAGCGGATATAAGCTTTATCGCCGAACTTCTTGTTGTTCATATCAGAGAACTTGTTCAAAGCCGCGTTCTTGAGCCCCTTGCCGAAGCCCTCGAAAGGCTTGGCGGTGGCGAGATGAACGAACAGCGGAGCCGCAGTATCGCCGTTTACGTCGATCTTTGCGAACTGGGGAAACTCCGTGCCGAATTTCAGCGTGCAGAAACTGTGTATCTCCTCATCGCTGCCGGGCGCCTGATCCGCGAACTGGTTGCAGGGAAAGTCGAGTATCTCGAATCCCTGATCGCGAAGATCTCTGTACATCTCCTCCAGCGGCTCGTAATGCGGTGTGAAACCGCAGCCTGTGGCGGTGTTCACTATAAGCAGCACCTTTCCCGAGTAGGTGTCAAGGCTCACGTCATTGCCCTTGCGGTCTTTAACGGTAAAATCATAAACAGTGCTCATTGGTGGGTTCTCCTTTCGGTTTGTGGAATGATGATCGTTCTGTAAATAAAGCCCGGAGACTTCATATAGAAATTATATCAGAGCTCTAACGATAAGTCAAGCCTTTTCGCGCGAAAACTCTGCGCGCCGCTTATTTCAGAGCCTCAATGCCCGCAAGCAGGAATACTGCCGAGGAATTCCAGTATATAGCGACTTCATTGAGGGAATAGCAGCGCTCGTCGTCCGCGTAGCACTTCATAGGCGGAGTCCCCCCGGGGACTATCTCCTTTGCGTACGGGTCAGAGAGCTCACGGTTAGGACCGCCGATAACGAGTCCCGGGACGCAGTTTTCCACACCGTCGGCAATAGCCGGACGGTAATGAGGGTGAACGCTCCTGTACTCGCCGTAGCCGGTGACATAGCTTATTCCGATAGCGTTTCTTCCGAGAAGAACGTGCATCTGTTCAAGAGCGCAGTCGTAGAACTCACGCTTTCCTGTGAGCATCTTGGCAAGTATCAGCTTTATGCCGTTGTGCATAAGAGCCATGTTGCTGCCCCAGTAGTATTCATAGTCCTCAAGCGTGCTGCCGTAGCCGTTTTTCAAGCACTTGTCACGAAGCCAGTACGCTTCTTTCACGAAAAGATCCTTTATCCCTCCGGCAACGGCGGCATTTCTGTCCTCCCTGTCCGCGACCATGTAGGCGAGGGAGCCGAAACCTCCGACGTGCCCGTATCCGAGGGAGAGCTTGATAAACGTCTTGCCGTCAAAATACGGCGAGGCGCTTAGTGAGAGGAACGCGTCATGGAAACGTTTCTCGCCGGTGAGCGAGTAAAGCTCCCCCGCTGCCCAGTAACGGTTGTCGATGTCGGATTCCTCAGAATACAGTCCCGTATCACAGCCGGAGGGATTGTAGAAGCCGATGAACTCCGGGTGCTCCTCAAGCCAGTTGTAGGCGCGCAGCGATGCTCTCGTAAGTCTTTTCGCAAATTCCTCGTCGTAATGGACGAACACGCTTGCCGCCAACGCGCACACCGCGCAGAGGTCGGCTGTTGCTGAGGAGCTTATCGTGAAAACATACATCTGCTCGTTGTCACGCTCGGGCATTATGAATGAAGCGTGGCGCATTGTTGTCGCCTTGTGGTATGCCGCACCGTCGTCACGCTGCATTTTCAGCAGCCACTCCAGCTCATATCTGCACTCGCTGAGTATATCCGGGAAACCCGAGCTGCTTTCCGGAATATCGAGCTCCAGCTTTGAGAATATATCGGGGAACAGCTTGAACGCGTACAGCAGATGCGCACAGGTGCAGGCACCGGTGGTCACGTATCTTCCGTAATCTCCCGCGTCATGCCAGCCTCCCGTGAGCTTGGTATATCCGCCCTCCGCGAGAAGCTCCGCTTCATCGCAGTGACAGCGCCCGTGGGCGAATTCACCCGCGTAGCGTTCTTCGAGCGCCATGCCGCATCGCATGAAGTAGAAAGCCTTGGAGGTATCATGGAGCAGACGGTTGTAAACAGTGTCGCCTATATGGAAAAGTGCCGATGTCTTGCCGTTTGAGGTCACGCGGTAGCTTCCCGGGCGCTTAAGATCGGAAAAATCTGCGATGTATATGTCATCGTCGGAGCAGTCGTCGTGTCCGAAGTACGTGACCTTGCCCTCAAAGTATTTGTCGCCGTTCTCGTCCCTTATGGCGAAAATATCGCTCTCAAACGGTATCACTGCCGTCTTGCGGCTTTCGGTGAAATACCCCGTCTGATCCACAAATATCTCATACGGTGAGTTCCCGCCGTATTTCTTTTCCTTTTTCTTATTATACATCGTAAGCATGATGCTTCACCGCTTTCCGTTCTTGTTTATGGTGCTCCGGATATGCTCCGTCAGACAAATATTCAGTTTATTATATCACTTTTATTACAATAAGTCAATAGACAGACAAAGATTTTATATTCATAAGTGCTTGACATACTTTTGTTATGGTGTTATATTTTATACAGTATGCCGACTGTGTGAGACAGCGGCAGCAGATAAAATGAAAGGAAACAATGACATGAATACCGTAAACGCTTACCCCGGAGAAAACCTTGAAAAGCTTATAAACAGCGCGGCGCCCGGCACGCGCATAGTGCTCGCTCCCGGCACATACCGCGAGAAGATCGAAATACGCGTCCCCGACATCGAGATAGCCGGAAGTTCCCCCGCGGACACCCGCATAGTCTGGGGCGACTATGCCAAAAAGCTCGATGAAAAGGGCGTTGAATACAACACCTTCCGCACCTACACCGTCGCGGTGCTCGCTCCGAACGTGACTTTCAGAGACCTTACGGTTGAAAATGACGCTCTTAAGCCAGAAGAAAAGGGGCAGGAAGTGGCTCTCACGGTATGCGCGGACGGATTTCTCGCGGAGAGATGCACTTTTCTCTCCACGCAGGACACGGTGTTCTGCGGTCCCCTGCCCCCCGACCTTATAATAAGGTATGAAGGGTTTCTCAAGGACGAGCTGCGCGCGGGCGGAGAGATGCGTCAGATCTTCAGGAACTGCCTTATCGCAGGGAACGTGGATTTCATCTTCGGCTGCGGCGACGCGCTGTTCGACAGCTGCGAGATCCGCTCGGTCTATGACGTGAGAGGTCACGGCTATGCCGCGGCTCCGGCGCATACGCAGGAGCAGAATATCGGGTTCGTGTTCAGCCGCTGCCGCTTTACCTGCGAGGACAGCGTGAAAAGCGGCTCGATATTCCTCGCACGCCCTTGGCGCGACTACGGAAAATGCAGTTTCATAGACTGCGAATATGCAGATCATATCTCGCCCGAAGGCTTTGACAAGTGGAACGACACCGAGCGGGACAAGACCGCACGTTTCGCGGAATACGGAAATATCCCCTCCGGAAGAGTGAAGTGGAGCACCATTCTGAGCGAAAACGAGAGAAACCGTCTTTTGTGCTTTTTTGACAAATAAATAACAATCCGTTGTACAATATTGCCAATAAATTTCTGCCATTTCACTAAAAATAGCTAAATATGATTGATATTTGAGAACATTTCTGTTAAAATGTATAGGAAATAATATTTTTGTATGTGTTAATGTTATGGGACGGGAAAACGTTTTCATACGTCACAGCAAGAAAGTAGGATATCGGGATGGCATTTAATATTATCACCGAGGCACGAAGATGCCTTAACTGCAAAAAACCAATGTGCGTCGAGGGCTGCCCGATAAGCACCCGTATCCCGGAGGTTATCCACACGTTCCTTGAGGGAGATATTGACAAGGCGGGCGCGATGCTGTTCGAGAACAACCCGTTAAGCGTCATCTGCTCCCTTATCTGCAACCACGACAATCAGTGCGAGGGACACTGCGTTCTCGGCAGAAAGAGCACGCCCGTCCATTTCAGCAGCATAGAAAACTACATAAGTGACAATTACTTCGACAAGCTCGAAGCGGGTGATATCGAAAAGAAAGGTATGCGCGTCGCTGTCATCGGCGGCGGTCCCGCGGGCATAACTATTGCGATACTCCTTGCCCGCAAAGGCTACGATATAACTATTTTCGAGTCCCGCGAAAAGATAGGCGGCGTCCTGCGGTACGGTATCCCGGAGTTCAGACTTCCGAAGTCCTTCATCGAAAGATACAAGAAATATCTTCTCTCGCTCGGCATAAGGATACGCCCAAACACCTCGATAGGCATAACGATAACGGTCGATGACCTGTTCCGCGACGGCTACCGTGCCGTCTTTATCGGGACCGGCGTCTGGAGACCGAACACGCTGCATATCAAGGGCGAGAGCCTCGGAAATGTGCATTTTGCCATAAATTACCTCACCAATCCCGACGTTTACGCCCTCGGAGACAGCCTTAACATCATCGGAGCGGGAAACTCCGCTATGGACGTGGCGAGAACAGCGCTGAGACACGGCTGTAAGAAAGTCACGGTGTTCTCACGGTCGGAGAACATGGCAGCCAACATCAGTGAGATAGAATACGCAAAGTTTGACGGCGTGGAATTCGTCACCGGTGTGGAACCCATTGAAATAAGAGAGGACGGCACAGTCTTCATTAAGAGCGAAAAGAACAGCGAAGGCAAGCGGGTACGCGTGGAGGGCTCCGAAAAACTTTACCCCGCTACCTCGACGATAATCGCCGTGTCCCAGGGACCGAGAAACAGGATAGTCTCCTCTACCACGGGTCTCGACATCACGGATAAGGGGCTTCTGGTCACGAACACCTACGGCGAGACCACAAGAGACGGCATATTCGCCGCGGGCGATGTGGTGCTCGGAGCAAGAACGGTGGTGGAAGCCGTGAATTACTCCAAGCAGGTGGCAAATACCATGGACGAGTACCTGCAAAGCCTCACGGAACAAGGCGCGGCTGACCAATGAACATATCATTCAGGCAGTACAGAGCCATAGACCTTACTATAATGCTCGTCATTCTTGCCGCTGCCGAGGCGGTCATCGTAACTGCGGCAAAGTTCTGGTTCCCCGGTGAGCTTTACGTGCTGTCACCGACGATCACCATAGTGTGCATAGTAATGATGCGCTGGGGCGGGTTCGCCGCCATACACGCGGTCGCGGGGGGGCTTGCGATGTGCATAGCCTCGGGCGCGAGCACCGAGCAGTACGTGATATACTGCGTCGGAAACTGCGCGGCGCTTATCGCTTTGCTCTGGTTCAGATTTCTCGGCAAGGAGAAGGTGCGGTCAAAAGTGCTGTTCACAGCGCTTTTCACGCTGACTGCATTCTGCGCCGAACAGGTCGGGCGCTGGCTTGTGGCACTGATCTTCGGCGGCACCGCAGGGAATATCTTCGGATTTTTCGCCTCCGATTCCCTGTCGCTGATATTCGCGATACTGGTGGTGCAGCTCACGCGGCGGCTCGACGGAGTATTTGAGGATCAGAAAACATACCTGCTGCGCATACAGGCGGAGCAGAAACGCAGGGAAGCCGAAGCCGAATACGGTGAGGATCCCGGAAACTATTGAAATTAAAGGCATTGCCCGTTGAATAAGATTTAAGGAGGATCTTCCAAATGAATGTGAAAGCTACCGACTTTCTGATATTTGATGAAGAGAGCGGCACCTACATCGAAAACCCCGAACAGACAGTAAGGGACGACGTTGAAAAGCACCACTGGCTCAACGTTTTCCGCACGGTCATAAAGGACTGGCGGCTATACCTTATGCTCGTTCCTATGATCCTGGTATTTCTCTTATGGAGATACTTCCCGATGTACGAGCTGCTGGGCAGTTTCAAGCTGACAGAGGACGCAAAAGCTGTGGCAGATCAGTACTACTCCGGTTTCTCGTACTTCAGGACGCTTCTTACGGGTGTCGGCAACGCCGAGCTTTCCGCACAGTTCTGGAGAGCCTTCAGAAACACGTTCCTGCTGAGTTTCTACGGACTTGTGTTCGGTTTCCCTGTGCCTATCATAATCGCGCTGTTCTTCAATGAAATACGCTCGAACATTGCGAGAAGCATCTACCAAGTGCTTACATACCTCCCGAAATTCATGTCAACGGTCGTTATGACCTCTCTCGTGCTCATGCTCGTGAAGCAGGGCTCCGATACATCGGGTATGCAGCCCGGCGTCATCTCCCAGCTCCTTGCCAACCTCGGACTTATCTCCAACGAGACGGCTTACGCGGGTATGCTGAACAATCCGTCGTTCTTCCGTGCTATCTATCAGATAAGCGGCATCTGGGAGAGCGCAGGCTACGACAGTATCGTATTCTTCGCGGCGGTCATCGCGATATCGCCTACGAGCTATGAGGCGGCGCAGATAGACGGCGCGGGCAAAATGGCGCAGATGCGGTATGTCGTTTTACCGGCTATCCTGTCAACTATCGTCATAATGCTGATAACGAGGATAGGCTCGCTGCTGAACATCGGCTATGAGAAAGTCCTGCTGCTTTACAACCCCAACACCTATGTGACTGCCGACGTTGTTTCGACGTTCGCACAGAGGAACGGTATCGCAGGGTCGCTCAAAGGACTTGCGTCAGCCGCGGAAATGATGAATAACATCATCGGAATGCTGCTCGTCATCGGTGCAAACACCATAGCGCGAAAAGCGTCGGATGTATCACTTTATTAAAGAGGTCGTTCTATGAAAAGAAAACTTGAGGTTTCGGAGCTTATCTTCAAGCTGATAAGCTATCTGCTGCTGACAATGTTTGCCATCGGCTGTCTGTACCCGTTCATCTACACAATTTCTTCGGCTATAAGCGGATATGAGGAGGTAAGAGACTCCACGATCGTCCTCTTCCCGAAGAATATCCAGTTCGACGCGTTCAAGGACGTGTTCAACGACAACGTATTCTGGAACTCATACACCAACACCCTGTTCCTTACCTTCTATGGTACGATATGGGAGATGATGCTTTCCGTGTTCGGCGCATACGCGCTCTCCAAAAAGCGCCTTATGTTCCGCAAGGGCTTTAACTTCTTCCTCGTGTTCACCATGTGGTTCAGCGCAGGTATGGTACCCCAGTATCTCAACTATCTGGCTACCAAGCGCGCTTTCCAGGGCATGGGCATAATGGACGACAAATGGCTCGTCGTTATCGCTATGGGTATGCAGGCGATGAACATCATACTCCTGCGCAACTCCTTTGAGAACGTGCCTTCCGAGATCGAGGAGGCTGCTATCGTGGACGGCGCTACCGAGATGCAGGTGCTTTGGCGCGTTTACCTGCCAATGAGCAAATCCATACTTGCCACCGTGGCTCTGTTCTTCGGAATATCCCGCTGGAACGGATACTTCTGGGCAAGACAGATGATCTCAAACACCAATGAGCAGCCACTCCAGGTTTACCTGAGACTGAGACTTGAGGAGTACTCCGACCCCGAGCTCACCACGAACTGGCAGATGAGTCACAGCTATGCGCCGGATTCCGTTATCTACGCGCTCATCGTGTGCTCGATAATCCCGATACTTGTCATTTACCCCTTTATCCAGAAGTATTTCGCAAAAGGCGTGAATATGGGCGGCGTAAAGGAATAAAAACGATGTCAGACGCAGTAAACAGAAATGCTCTGCGGTTGATATATATGGCTCTGTGTCCGGCACCGCCCGGAATAATATGAGCCTGAGCAAACTTTTTACTTATCCAGAAGGAGGATAAAAATGAAGAACAAGAAGATCACAGCGTTAATGCTGTCAGCGGCTATGGCTGTTACAGCAGTGCTTTCCGGATGCGGCGGCGGCGGTAATACCACCGATAACTCGTCCAACAACGGCAGCAGCGCTACCACCACCACTACGGCTGCCGCAGCGACCACAGCGGCAAATACCGACGCGGCTCCCGCAGCTCCCGCCGAGACAAAGGAACAGCCCACCGAGACACTCTCTGCCGATGCTCTCACTTACGCAAGCGGCACAACACTGCGTACAGCGTGCGGCTACAACAGCGACAAGACCGGTATGAGCTTCACGGCTGACCTTGCAGGCGAAGGTATAACTCTTGCGGACGGCAAGACCTACAACTCAGGTGACTTAAAGCCTACATGGCAGGAAATTGAAAAGCTCCTCGACATCAAGATCGAAGACAAGTACCAGGGCAACTCGGCAGCAAACGAGTACAAATACTGGGACGCACAGCTCGACCAGATCGATATGCTCAGCGGTACAGCTACCCTCCTCTCCGAGAACGGTCAGCAGGGCAAGCTCGTGAACCTCGCAGAGCACCTCAACGAAATGCCTAACTTCAAGGCTTATCTGGAAGCTAACCCCATCGTCCGTCTGTCCATCACAGGTGCGGCAGCAGGCCCGAACGCCGGCGCTATCTACTTCTCGCCCTACTTTGACGGTGTAAATGATATCGAGCGTATGCCCCTTATGAGAACCGACTGGGTAGAGAAGCTCCTCAACGGCGAAGGCGAATTCACAGCAGAAAAGAGCAACTCCACAGCAGCTCCCGTTTACACACCCTTCATGCCTACTTCCGGCTCTATCGATGTTGATGTTGTAAAGGCTGACGGCTCCGCTGTCGAGACTATCAAGAAGGATTATGACGCTTACGGCAACATCGTTGACAAGATGAACGCTGCAGGCTCCATGGACGGCGTTGCGGCTGTCAATATGCTCCGTGAGTATATCGACAAGACTTACAACGGCTACTACGGCACAAACAGAGCTGACCTCTTCATCGGTCAGAACGCAGCCTGGGATGTTGACGAGCTCGTAGCTCTTCTCCGCTGCGTAGTTGCTAACCCCCAGACACTCAACGGTACAGACAGCGTACAGGGTCTCCACACACGTGAGGACAACAATAACCAGAGACGCGTTGATATGTTCCGTTTCGCAGGCACACTCTTCGGTATCCGCGGCATGGAGTCCAGACTTGACTACCTCTATGTGGATACAGACGGCAACCTCCGCGATGCAAGAAACGAGACTGCAACTTACGAGGCTCTCTCCAAGATGCATGACATGGCTACCGAGGGTCTTATCTCCCAGGCATTCATCAATGCGGAAGAAGTAAAGACCGAAAAGTACCTCGCTGATGACAGCGGTTTCATGCACTATGACTACAACCAGACACAGACCGCTTACAACGCTACCGTTCTTGACAACGCAGCAGGCGAAAAGTACATGGCAGTTATGGTCCCCGTATCCCGCTGGAATGACGGCGAAGAGAAGTACATGAGATTCACTGAGTCCTGGCGTTCTGTAAAGACAGACGGTTGGGCTATCTCCGTTGCAGGTATCGCAGGCAACACCGACAAGCTCAACGCTTGCCTCAAGCTCATCGACTATGCTTTCAGCCCCGACGGTCAGGTACTTATGTCCTACGGTCCCGACGCATTCGTTAAGCATGACGATGCAGGCAATGTCGTAACATTCGACTTCAACGGCAAGCAGTGGCCCGTTATCTCCGACAAGTCCTATGAAGACCTCTGGGCTCTCCAGAACGGTAACTACACCAACTACGCACGTTACTACATCGGCTCCACTCTGAGCTTCGTAAAGAGCCAGGCGTTCGAGTATCAGTGCACACACGAGGTTGGTAAGGAAGGCGCAGGCTACATCTCAAAGGCAGTCGCACTCGGCACTATCAAGCACCCCGAGCTCGCTATCGCAAGCAACTCCTGGTACACCTCCGTTCCTACCGTTCTTCCGCAGGAAGTTGCAGAAACAAACGCTATCAACGAGCTCACAGCTCTCAGCGCTTCCGGTCAGTTCGGTTCAGGCAAGGATCAGATGAACCTCTTCGTTGACATCATTGCAAAGGGCTTCACAGGCGAGTCCGGTTCCGACGCTGCTTCCACAGCAGACAAGGTTTCCAAGTCCGTTGCTGACGGCGGCTGGGGCGGCACAACATACCTCGCACGCAGAAACGAGGCATGGAAGAGACTCCTCACATTCTACAAGAGCATTAACGGCTAATTTGCACGTTCAAAGTTCTGAACGGTGAACAAGTGTTATGACGGGGAAGAGAGACTTATCCCTTCCCCGCATAATGCCGGTTCCCGGTCAGAGTACAGATGATACGTCATCTGTATTCTGACGGAGAATCAGCACTCTTCTCTTCAAAATAAAACCATAAAGGAAGGTTGTTATGTATAAGAAACAGATGCTAATGCAAAAGATC
This sequence comes from Ruminiclostridium sp., assembly GCA_017635675.1. Taxonomy (GTDB): domain Bacteria; phylum Bacillota; class Clostridia; order Oscillospirales; family Ruminococcaceae; genus Ruminiclostridium_E. The sequence continues at coordinate 74,556 of JAGBLA010000123.1, read as the reverse complement.
GTATGTATGGCTTCGCTCGTGGCTTCCGCACTTATGTTCGTAAGCGCGCTCGGGCTCTCCACCGATCTGTACGACGCGCTTTCCAAAGCGGTCATGTACCCAGGCACCGAGTGGGAGTACTCTTCCGTACCCGGCGCTACCGTATATTATGAGATGTTCGGTTTCAATTCCGCATTCACAAAGGTGAGTATCGGGCTTATCCTCATAAATGTTGTACTGTTTCTGACGAACACACATTCCAGAAGAAAATACTATATCGGAAATTACATAGCTACGGGGCTTTCCGCGGCTGCCGCTGTAGCAGCGTCGGTATGGTGCATACCACAGCTCAACAGCTATAAGGAGCAGTTCAGAACGAGCGTCGATTTTGAAGCTCTCGAAGCGTTCTCAAAGGACTGGGGTACACTTTACATCGGACCCGATGACACATTCTGGTTCGACATCTGCTACTTTGTGATAGGAATACTGTTGCTGACGGCTGCCCTGCTTATCGTCAACTGCATTTTCAAGAATGTGGTGATGAAGGCGGAACAGAGTGCTGTCGGAAGCGGAAAGGAAGTTCAAAATGGCTGAGATAAATGAAGCTCTGATCAAGAAGGATCGTCTGAGATTTACCAAAAACAAGCTCTCCGCAAATCTGATCATTCTTTCGATCGTTGCCAATGCGCTTTACTTTGTTAGCATTTACAGATCCGATGTAGGCAGCTATTACTACACGCTCCTCATAGGAGCGTCCGTGGTTTATAACCTTGTCTTCATGCTTGCGGCGTTCCTTTCGTCCGAGGGCGTGAAGAATTATAAGCTTGGCTACTGTTTCGTTTCTATCGTTCTCGGAGTATTACAGGCGGCGCGTATATTCTATCTGCCGCTGGAGGCGCTGAACACTCCGAATCCCGTGCTTGATGCCGAATCTCCTACGGTCATGGCAGGCGGACAGTTCACATTTGTGGCAGCGTGCCTCGGCATATCCGCCGTGCTGCTCGTTCTCGCGGGCGTTACCGGGATAATCAAGACTTCAACTCTTAACAGCTATCGTGCAGAGCTGGAAAATAAAGCAAGAGAGGCTAAATAATGAGCGATCTTAAATTACAACATCTTGAAAAGGTCTATGACAACAAGGTAAAAGCAGTTCACGACTTTAACCTCGATGTCAGGGACGGTGAGCTTATCGTTCTCGTAGGGCCGTCCGGCTGCGGAAAGTCCACTACACTCCGCATGGTCGCGGGACTTGAGGATATCTCCTCCGGAAATCTTATCATAGACGGCAAGGACGTCACCCAGATGCCGCCGAAGGACAGAGATATAGCAATGGTATTCCAGAACTATGCCCTGTACGGTCACATGACGATATACGAGAACATGGCGTTCTCTATGATGCTGCGCAAGGAGAACAAGAACGTTATACACCAGAAGGTGCTTGCGGCAGCGGAGATACTCGACCTTACCAGCCAGCTCAACAAAAAGCCGGGACAGCTCTCGGGCGGTCAGCGTCAGAGAGTCGCTATGGGGCGAGCTATCGTGCGCACGCCGAAGGTATTCCTGTTCGACGAGCCGCTGTCAAACCTCGACGCTAAGCTGCGAAGCGCCACGCGGCGCGAGATACTGCTGCTGCATAAGCGGCTCAACGCTACGATGCTCTACGTTACCCACGACCAGACCGAGGCTCTTACCCTCGCGGACAGGATCGTTTGTATGTCAATGGGTCACGTTCAGCAGATAGGCACTCCGCTGGAGCTTTACGATACACCCGCGAACCTGTTCGTGGCGAGCTTTATCGGACTTCCGCCGATGAACCTGTTCGATGTGACCGTGCAGGACGGCAAGGCTGTATGCGAGGACTTCACAGTTGAGCTGACCGATGAAGACAAACGCACACTCGCCGGGTACGAGGGTAAGACGGTGACTATGGGTGTCCGCCCGGAGGACGTTACAGAGGGCGGCGAGATACCCGTGAACGTATTCTCAAACGAGAACCTTGGTCTGAACACGCTGGTGAACGGAAATGCGGGCAAACACAAGATAACCTGCAAATTCCGCGACTGGTGTACATACAAACAGGGCGATACGGTAAAGGTATCCTTCAAGAAGAAGCATTTCTTCGACAAGGAAACTACCAATGCTATAAGAGTGTAAGGGAGATATTCAGATGGCTGATCAGAAAACCTCAAAAAAACAGGGACGCGGGATAAAAGAAGTGTTCCGTAAATATCTGGTGGCTCTGAAGCGTTCGCCTCAGGCTATCCCTATGCTGACACTTATCATAGCGTTCTTCATCTATTCCCTTAACCTTTCGTCGATCGCGAACACCACCGCGAGAATAAACGGTGCCAACATGGGTCAGTGCGAATTTGTCGCAATGCTGTTCTCGATACTCGCTTTCGTTGTGTTCCTGCGGTCATTCCCGAAACGCAAAAAAGCAAACAAGCTTATGCTCGGAATACTCGGCTGTATGCTTGTTCTGCTCGCGTTCGTTGATGTGGTGTATATCACCCGTATCGTTACCGCTACTACCCGTGCGGAAAACACGATAGTGATCGACGACAACTCACGGTATATCGAGACTGCGCAGAATGTTGTAACACTGCACGTTGTATTCATAGCGGCCACCGCGCTGCTGCTTGTACTTCTTCCGCTCTACTCCAAGGCTATCAAGAAGATAAAGACTTCTATCGACGTCGAGGGCAACGAGAACATTGCAGCGATAGATATTGCCGACGAGTAAGCCGAAAGACACGATATGTCAAAAAATAAGCGGAAAGCAAATCAGGAAGCTGCCGACAAGTCGGCAGCGGACTACTATAAGCTGAAGACCGACGCTGTGGAGCGTCTCGTTAATGCCGAGAACGCTCCGGAAGTGTCGCAAGCCGAGATAAACAGATTTACCTCCAAAAAGAAGCTCCGTATCCCTGCGTGGCTCAAGATAACGTTCGTCAAGTTCTGGTTCGCGGGGGCGGTGTGCTACTTTTTCCTGTGGGGGCTCGGAATGTACCTGCAGGGCATTGAGCTTATGATCGTGCTCGCCATAGGGCTCGGAGTTGTCACAGACCTCCTTACCAACAGGATACTGCGGCGTTTCGAGCCTACGGAGCGCGCCTACGACAAGTGGATAATGGTGACGACAAGAGAATTCTGGTCGATATTCTTAAACGTCATCTATTCGGGAGCAGTTCTTTACTGCGTGTTCCGTACGTACTACGTTATCAACGTCATAATGGGCGTTGACCCGAATGTCGGACACACCGAGGAGGAAGCCATGCTCGGCGTGGAGCCGATACTTTTCGGTCTGTTTTACCTCGGCTTTGATATTTTGCTGATACTTGTAAAAAACACTCTGATAAAGATATTCCGCGACGCAGAGGCAAAGACCCGCGGCACCGGGAAATGACACAAATGGAGACAAAATGATAAAAACTCTCTTTACAGGCAGTGTGAGCGCCTGCTTTGAACTTGAAAACAGCTCCCCCTATTACAGCGAAGCGGAATACACCGTGAAACTCGACGGGAAGCCGGTTTTTTCTGTAAATACGAACGTTTTCTCACTTTTCGGACTTACGCCCGGCAGGGAATATATCCTTGAAGCGGGTGACGGTGAGTCTGTAAAATTCACAACGATCACCGAGACCTGCGCCGTGAACGTAAAGGATTTCGGAGCGGCAGGTGACGGCGTAACGGACGATACTCAGAGCATTCAGACTGCCATAAACTGTCTGCCGTTTGGCGGAAGGCTTTACTTCCCCGAGGGAGTTTACTCCACCGCGCCCATAGCTCTCAAGAGCCATATTACGCTGGAGCTTTCGGAGAAAGCGGTGCTGCTCGGAAATACAGACTACACACGATATCCCGTGATACCCGGCACCGCAAAGGACATCGTGACCGGTGAGGACGTTCACTTCGGAGCATGGGAGGGCAATGCCGTCCCCATGCATCAGTCGCTTCTTTTCGCTGAATACGCGGAGGATATAAGCATCGTCGGCAGAGGTACTGTTGACGGCAACGCGCAGAACAGCGACTGGTGGGAGAAGTTCAAGGAGCGCCCCACAGCCCGCCCGAGACTTATTTACCTCAACCGCTGCAAGAATGTCACGGTGCACGGCATTACGGCGCAGAATTCCGCGTCATGGCAGCTTCACCCGTATTTCTCGCAGCAGCTTAAGTTCCTTGACCTTGCGGTCAACGCGCCCAAGAACAGCCCCAACACCGACGCGCTCGACCCCGAGGCGTGCGACGGCGTGGATATCATAGGCTGTCGGTTCAGCGTGGGCGACGACTGTATCGCTATCAAATCAGGCAAGATAGAAATAGGAAAAAAGTTTAAACAGCCCGCCGATCACCATACCATACGCAACTGCATAATGCAGTTCGGACACGGTGCCGTAACACTCGGCAGCGAAATGGCAGGCGGCGTAAAGAACCTCACCGTTGAGCGCTGCGTGTTCAATCACACCGACCGCGGACTTCGCATAAAAACAAGACGCGGCAGAGGAAAATACGCGGTCATTGACGGAGTGCTGTTTGAAAACATAAAAATGGACGGCGTGCTCACCCCTATCGTCATAAATATGTGGTACAACTGCTGTGACCCGGACAGATACTCGGAGTACAACACAACCCGCGAAAAGCTGCCGGTAGATGACAGGACGCCGTATCTCGGGAAGTTCACCTTCCGGAACATGGAGTGTCTCAGCTGTCATGTCGCCGCGTGCTACTGCGACGGGCTGCCCGAAATGCCGATAGACGAGGTCACGGTAGAAAATATCCGTTTCACATACGACCCCGACGCAAAACCCGGAGTTCCCGCTATGCGGAACAATGCGGAGCAGATGTGCAGAGCCGGAATGTATTTTGATAACGTAAAAAAGCTCACTGTGAAAAATGTCAGCGTTACAGGCTGCGACGGAGATGAGCTTATGGCACACAATGTCGGAGAGCTTATCAGGGAGTAACCATGTACGAAAAGATTGACAGATATATCGAACGGCTTCTGGACGGGTCAACTCCCGACAAGCCGCTCTGGAACATCGAGAAGATACGGCTCGGCAAGCCCGCCGCGTGGAACTACATCGACGGGTGCATAATCACGGCTCTGCTTGCCGCCGCGGAGATAACCGGCGAAAAGAAGTACAGCGATTTCGCGGAGAGTTTCATCGACTACTATGTGAGCGATGACGGCTCAATGCTGGGCTATTCGCAGGATAAGTACAACCTCGATGATGTGAACGAGGGACGCGTGCTTTTCGACCTGTACAGAATGACAGGCAAGGAAAAGTACAAAAAAGCCGTTTCCCTGCTGCATGAACAGCTCGTAAACCAGCCGCGCACAAATACGGGAAACTTCTGGCACAAGAAGATATACCCCAACCAGATATGGCTGGACGGACTTTATATGGCGCAGGTGTTCTATGTGCGCTATCAGCTTGAATTCGGCGGCGGAGACATCTCCGATACTATGAGCCAGATACGCAATGTGCGCAGGCTGATGTTCGACGAGAACAAAAAGCTGTACTATCACGGCTGCGACTGCTCAAAGACGGCGTTCTGGGCGGATAAGCAGACGGGCTGCTCAAAGAGCTTCTGGCTTCGTTCCGTGGGCTGGTTCACGGTGGCACTTGCGGATATCATCGGTTTTATCGGTTACGGAACCGACAGAGATGAGCTCTGCGGCATCTTCCGCGAAACTATCGACGGGCTTGCGCAGTACGCAGACCCGCAGACAGGTATGTACTACCAGGTCATTGACTGTGGCGGCAGAGAGGGCAACTACCTTGAGACGAGCGGAAGCAGCATGATAGCTTATGCGATGATGAAGGGCGCAAGGCTCGGGGTGCTCGATAAAAAGTACGCGGCGTTCGGTCACAAGACCTTTGACGGTATATGTGAGAAATACCTTAAGATCAGCGACAGCGGCGAACTTGACCTCGGCGGCATCTGCCTTGTTGCAGGTCTAGGGCCCGAGACCAATCACAGGCGCGACGGAACGTTTGAATACTATATCTCCGAGCCGGTGGTGGATAATGATGCTAAGGGCGTAGCGCCGTTCCTGCTGTGCTACACAGAGGTAAAACGGCTGACGGCAGAATGAGATAAAAAGGACAGCGGGCTTTCTTTCTATGAAAAATGTTAAAATTGCTTATATAGGCGGCGGCTCAAAGGCATGGGCAAGGGTATTCATGACAGACCTCGCGCTGGCGGAGGAGCTTTGCGGCGAGCTTGCACTGTATGATATAGACCTCCCCGCGGCGGAGCTGAATAAACGTATCGGAGCCCGTATAAACGAGGCTCCCGAAACGGTATCAAAATGGAAATACACGGTATGCTCCGAAATTGGGGAAGCGCTTGACGGCGCGGATTTCGTGGTATGCTCGATACTTCCCGGAACATTCGACGAAATGGCGGGTGACGTTCACCTGCCCGAGGAATACGGTATCTATCAGTCCGTGGGCGATACTGTGGGTCCCGGAGGCGTTCTGCGTGCTATGAGGACTGTTCCGATATACGAGGGGTTTGCGAAGGAAATAAAGGCGCGCTGCCCCGACGCATGGGTTCTCAACCTCACCAACCCGATGACAGCCTGCACAAAGACGCTTTACGATGTATTCCCGGAGATAAAGGCGTTCGGCTGCTGTCATGAGGTCTTCCACGCACAGGAGTTTCTGTGCTGCGTGGCAAAAGAAATGCTCGGAGTTGAAAGACCCGACAGAAGTGAGATAAAGATAGACGCCTGCGGAGTGAACCACTTCACATGGATAACCGAGGCGGACTACAACGGCAATGATATGCTCGCATTGCTGCCCGGGTTCATTGACAGATACTATGAGTCGGGCTACTGCGAACGTGAGGGAACAGCTCCCGGAGACTTCCGCGACGACCCGTTCCTTTACGGGAACAAAGTCAAGATGGACTTGTTCAGACGTTTCGGCGTGCTGGCTGCTGCAGGCGACAGACACCTTGCGGAATTCATGGACAGGTCATGGTACATAAAGGACAAGGAAGACGCCGAGCGCTGGCTTTTCCACCTCACTACCGTGGACTACCGCAAAAAGGACAGGATAGAGAAGATAGAGCTTTCCCGCCGTCTCGCGGACGGGACGGAAAAGATAGAGGTAAAGCACAGCGACGAGGAGTGCGTGGAGCTTATCAAGGCTCTCGCGGGGGTGATACCACAAAGGATATCCAATGCCAACGTCATAAACGTTGGTCAGATGCCGGATATGCCCATTGGCTCGATAGTGGAGACAAACTGTGTATTCTCGCACAACAGCCTTAAACCCATAACGTCAAGGCGGCTCCCGCCCGACGTAAACGCGCTGGTGCTCCGCAATGCGATAAACATCGAAAACACTTACTATGGCATTAAGAACCGCGACCTGCGTATGATATTCGAGGCGTTCATGAACCAACCTTTGTGCGCGGGACTGTCGGTAAGCGACGGACGCGAGCTCTTCCGCAGGATGATCGCGGCGACAAGCGGATATCTGAAGGACTACTACCCTTCTCTGAGTTTTTAAAGTGTACGAAGCATTCATTTTTGCGGCAAACGCGGTGCTGCCGATAGTTCTTCTTATAGCACTCGGATATTTCATCAGGCGCACAGGACTTGTGAGCAAAAAGTCTTTCGACGAAAGCAACAGAATGGTGTTCAGAGTCCTGCTGCCCGTGATGCTTTTCTGCAATGTGTATAAGATAGAGCGGCTCAGCGACATCAACCCGTCATTCGTGATATTCGGTCTCGGCGCGGTCATACTGATATTCCTGCTCGCAATACCCGTATGCTGCGCATTTACAAAAGACGGCGCAAAGCGGGGCGTGCTTGTACAGGGGATATTCCGCTCGAACTACGCGATCATCGGAATACCGCTTGCCGAGTCGCTCTTCGGTGAAACGGGAGCTGCCGCGGCAGGTTTCATGCTTGCATTCTGTGTGCCGCTTTTCAACATTCTCGGAGTTGTCTCGCTGACAATATTCAACGGAAGCTCCGAAAAGAAAAAAACAGATGTAATGAAAATAATACTCGGCATCGTGAAAAATCCGCTGATAATCGGCACTGCGGCAGGGCTTGCGGTGCTCGGCGTGCGCGGGCTTTTCGTTGAATGGGGAATTGCTTTCAGACTAAGCGATATAACAGTCCTGTACAAGGTGCTTGACAGCATAAAGACAGTCTGCACGCCGCTTGCGCTTATTATCCTCGGCGGACGGTTCGAGTTTTCGGCAGTGTCAAGGCTGAAACGCGAGATAATCTTCGGGACGTTCACAAGGAACGTTATCGTACCGGTCATCGGACTTTCCTCCGCGTACCTGCTTTCGGGAGTTTTGGGGCTTTCGGGTGAGCATTTCGCCACCTATGTGGGAGTTTTCGCAACGCCCGTAGCGGTCTCCTCCGCGGTTATGGCAAAGGAAATGGGCGGCGATGATGAGCTTGCGGGTCAGCTTGTGGTCTGGACAAGTGTTTTCAGCACGGTGACGATTTTCATTTATGTCACGATACTGAAGCTTATCGGCGTTTTCTGAGAGGACAAAACAGTAAATTTTTTCCGAAAGGAATTTGGAGGTATTTATATGATTCTGGATATGTTCAGTTTAAAAGGCAAGGTCGCAATAGTGACCGGCAGCGATACCGGTCTCGGACAGGGCATAAGCAAGGCTTTCGTGGAAGCCGGAGCAAAGGTGCTCGGCGTTTCGAGGTCGGCAAGCAAGGCAACTCAGGAGATGCTCGGTGAGGAGAATTTCAGCTACGTCACCGCCGACCTTTCATCTCTTGACCCCATTGAGACTATTATAAACACTGCGGTGGAGAAGTACGGCAGGCTCGATATCCTCGTAAACAACGCGGGTATCATCAAGCGCGAGGACAGCATCGACTTTTCGGTCGAGAACTGGGATCTCGTAATGAACGTAAACTGCCGCACTCTCTTTTTCCTTTCACAGGCTGCCGCAAAGCAGTTCATGAAGCAGAAGAGCGGCGGTAAGATAATCTCCGTGGCAAGTATGCTTTCATACCAGGGCGGCATCCGCGTGCCGAGCTACACCGCAAGCAAGTCCGCCGTCAAGGGCATCACGATGACCATGGCGAACGAGTGGGCAAAGTACGGCATCAACGTGAATGCTATCGCTCCAGGATATATGGCTACAAACAATACCGAGGCTCTGCGCAGCGACGAAAAGAGAAGCGCGGATATCCTCGACAGGATCCCTGCGGGACGCTGGGGAACTCCCGATGACCTTATGGGCGCGGCGGTATTCCTCGCTTCCTCCGCAAGCGATTATGTAAACGGCTTTACACTGGCTGTTGACGGCGGCTGGCTCGCAAGATAAATTAACATCTGGAAGGAAAATATTGAAATGGACAACAAAAAGTTTCTTGAACAGCTTGAATGCACAGGTATCGTACCGGTCATCAAGCTCGAAAACACCGCTGACGCGGTAAATCTCGCAAAGGCGCTTTATGACGGCGGTATCCACTGCGCGGAGGTAACTTTCCGTGCCGAGGGCGCCGACAAGGTCATAGCCGACATGGTAAAGGCTTACCCCGATATGCTCGTGGGCGCGGGTACCGTGCTCACTACCGAGCAGTGCGACAAGGCTATCGAAGCAGGAGCAAAGTTCTGCGTGGCTCCGGGTCTCAATCCCAAGGTAGTAAAACACTGCCTTGACAAGGGAGTTCCCTTCACGCCCGGCGTTGCCAACGGCTCGCAGATCGAGCAGGCTATGGAGCTCGGACTTGACTTTGTGAAGTTCTTCCCCGCCGAGCAGGCAGGCGGTCTTCCCTACATCAAGGCTATTTCCGCTCCCTACTCCTCAATGAAGTTCATGCCTACGGGCGGCGTAAACGAGAACAACCTCAACACCTACCTTTCCTTCAAGAAGATAGTATGCTGCGGCGGAAGCTGGATAGTTCCCGACAAGCTCGTCAAGGCGGGCGCGTGGGACGAGATAACGGCGCTGTGCCGCTCGGCGGTGAACAAGATGCTCGATTTCTCGGTTGCGCACATCGGTATCAACTGTGAGAACGAGAGCGAGGCTATGGACGTTTCCGCGAAGTTCGACAAGATGTTCGGCTGGAACCAGAAGCCCGGCAACAGCAGCGTATTCGCAGGCTCGTTCATCGAGTGCATGAAGTCCCCCTTCAAGGGCGCAAAGGGTCATATCGCAGTTTCCACAAACAGCGTGCGCAGAGCGGTATATCAGCTCGCTCACCAGGGCATCGAGGCAGATATGTCCACCGCGAAGTACGACGCGGACGGCAGAATGACCGTCGTATATCTTAAGGACGAATTCGGCGGATTTGCCGTTCACCTCACAGAAAAGAAGTAACCGTTACCGACATCACATAAGGAGAAAACATATCATGGCTAAGATAGTAACAATGGGCGAGATCATGCTCCGCCTTTCAACACCCAACAACGAAAAGTTCATTCAGGCTGATGAATTTGACATCAACTACGGCGGCGGCGAGGCAAATGTCGCAGTATCGCTGGCAAACTACGGTCACGATGCTGAGTTCATCACGGCAGTTCCCGATAATCCGATAGGCGCGGCAGCTGTTGCAGCTCTCCGCAAGTACGGCGTCAAGACCGACCATATCGCAAAGTGCGGCGAGAGACTCGGAATATACTTCCTTGAAACAGGCGCTTCTCTGAGAGCTTCCAATGTCGTATATGACAGAGCTCACTCCTCTATCGCGACCGCTCCTGCATCGGAGTTTGACTTTGACGACATCTTCAAGGACGCCGACTGGTTCCACTTCACAGGCATCACTCCCGCTATCTCCGACCTTGCAGCTGAAGTCACCGAGGTTGCTCTTAAAGCCGCAAAGAAGCACAATGTCACCGTTTCCGTTGACCTTAACTTCCGCAAGAAGCTCTGGTCCTCCGAAAAGGCTCAGAAGGTAATGACCAACCTTATGCAGTACGTTGACGTATGCATAGGCAACGAGGAGGACGCGGAAAAGGTGCTCGGCTTCAAGCCCGGCAACACCGATGTTACCAAGGGCGAGCTTGAACTCTCCGGCTATGTTGACATCTTCAACCGCATGATAGACAAGTTCGGTTTCAAGTATGTCATTTCCTCGCTCCGGGAGAGCCACTCCGCTTCCAACAACGACTGGTCTGCGTGCATCATGGACGGCAAGACAAGAGAGTTCTATCACTCCAGAAAGTACAACATAAACCCGATAGTTGACCGCGTAGGCGGCGGCGACTCCTTTGCGGGCGGTCTTATCTGCGGTCTCAACGACGGCAAGGACTTCAAGGCTGCGCTCGAATTCGCAGTTGCGGCTTCCGCCCTCAAGCATACTATACCCGGCGACTTCAACCTCGTTACACGCGCTGAAGTGGAAACACTCGCGGGCGGCGACGCTTCCGGGCGTGTACAGCGCTGAGCACGATGATGAAGCTTTTTATCCGCGCCCATGACCTTGGCGTCAAGGGCGAAGAGAATATCACCGCAAGGCTCGATGAGCTGGGATTTGCGGGCGTTCAGCTCGTGGCATACAAATGTCTTGACGACGTTGCGTACACTCCCGGCTCGATCACTGCCGACAGGGCAAGGGCTTTCCGTGATGTCTTTGAGAGATCCGGAAAGACAGTGCCGCTTATAGGCGCGTACTTCAACCCCGTCCACCCCGACGAGGGAAAGATAAAAAACGGTATCGCGGTTTTCAAGGAGTATATCTCACTTGCAAAGGAGTTCGGCTGCGACAGAGTAGGCTCGGAGACCGGTTCCTACAACGGCGATAAGTGGACGTACCACCCGCAGAACCGCACCGATGAAGCGCTTGACCGCGTGGTAAGCACTTTCTCGGAGCTTACGGAGTACGCACAGGATTACGGAGTGAATGTCTGCATGGAGGGCGCGTTCGGGCACGTATGCTGGAACGTGGCGACCCTCGACAAAGCCGTGAAGCGCATCGGCAGGAACAATATACGGTTCATCTTCGACCTGTACAACTACCTCGACGGCTCAAATGTGGATAAGATGTACGATATTCTCCACGAGGGGCTTCAGACCTTCGGAGACAGGATATGCGTGTTCCACATAAAAGACTGCACTGTGAACAGCGACGGCTCGCTTAAACAATGCGGCGTCGGCAAGGGGATATTCGATTACGAAAGGATACTCACAGAAATAAACGATGTCTGCCCTGACGCGAACCTCGTGTTCGAGGGAACTACGGGAGACGATATACCGTTCGCGGTAAACTATATGAAGCAATTCATTTAAAAGAAGGAGAAACTCAGAATGAAACTTGACATAAGATACAGCAACCACCCCAATGATTCCAAATACTACGACACCGAGACATTACGAAAGAACTACCTTATCGAAAAGGTGTTCGTTGAGGACGAGATAGCCCTCACCTATTCGCACCAGGACAGAATGATAGCGGGCGGCGCTATGCCTGTAAAGGGTGAGCTGAAGCTCGGAAGCACCAAGGAGCTCGGCACGGAATACTTCCTCGAAAGACGTGAAATGGGCATCATCAACGTCGGCGGAAAGGGTACCGTAGTCCTCGACGGCAAGGAGTACGAGCTCGGATATAAGGACGGTCTTTACATCGGTATGGGCACAAAGGAGGTAGTTTTCCGCTCGGACAGCGCTTCCGCACCCGCTAAGTTCTATCTGAACTCAAGCCCCGCCCACAAGACCTACCCCACCGTGTATATCACAAAGGACAAGGCGAACCACAGACCTCTCGGCAGCGACGAGAACATGAACAAGCGCGTGGTGAACCAGTATATCCACCCTGCGGTATGCGAGTCCTGCTCGCTGCAGATGGGCATGACAGAGCTTGACAAGTGCAACTCCTGGAACACCATGCCGTCGCATACTCACGAGAGAAGAATGGAGGTTTACTTCTACTTCGAACTCGAAGACGACAACGTCGTGTTCCACTTCATGGGTCAGCCACAGGAGACCCGCCATATCATCATGCACAACGAACAGGCAGTCATCAGCCCGAGCTGGTCTATCCACAGCGGTACCGCCACCAGCAACTATACGTTCATCTGGGGTATGTGCGGTGAGAACCAGACATACGATGATATGGATACGATAGGCAACCTCGATCTTAAGTGACTTTCGTCACAGAAATACCAAAGAAAAGTGTGGGTTTGAGTTATGGCATATTTAACATTACGCGGAATAAACAAGATCTACCCCAACGGTTTCCATGCTGTACATGACTTTAATATGGAGATCGAAAAGGGTGAATTCATAGTTTTCGTCGGCTCCTCGGGCTGCGGAAAATCCACGACGCTCCGCATGATCGCCGGACTTGAGAATATCAGCAAGGGCGAGTTCTATATCGACGGAGAAAAGGTGAACGAGAAAGGCCCCCGTGAGCGCGGCGTGGCTATGGTGTTCCAGAGCTATGCGCTTTATCCTCACATGTCGGTGTATGACAACCTTGCGTTCGGACTTATGCTCCAGGGCGTTGACGACGACGTTATCGAGAAGAAGGTCCTCTCCACCGCGAAGATACTCGGTCTTACAGATTATCTCGACAGACTTCCGAGAGAGCTTTCCGGCGGTCAGAGACAGAGAGTCGCGGTCGGCCGTGCCATAATCCGCAAGGTCAACATATTCCTTATGGACGAGCCGCTTTCCAACCTCGACGCGAAACAGCGCGTGACCATGCGTTCGGAAATAACTCAGATACACCGTGAGACCGGCGCTACCACGATCTACGTTACCCACGACCAGACCGAGGCTATGACCATGGCGGACAGGATAGTCGTAATGAAGGACGGCTATATCCAGCAGATAGGCACGCCCTATGACCTGTACTTCAACCCTGTCAATATGTTCGTTGCAGGATTTATCGGCGAGCCCCCGATGAACTTCATCGAAGCAAAGGTAAAAAAAGGCAGGCTCGCGCTGTCGGAAAGCGACATAGACCTCGGAGCTGTGGCGGACGATGATGTGCTCAAACAGTATGAGGGCAGCGAGATAGTATTCGGCTTCCGTCCCGAGGCTGTCAAGTCCGACCTCGGAGGCAGCACCAAAAGAGCCTACCACATCAAGAGCTTCACCAACCTTGTAGAGCTTCTCGGCGATAACACCAACGTTTATGTCAATTTCGACGGTTTCAGCAGCATTCTGAAGGTAGAGCCCCACCACGCTCCGAGCATCGGTTCGACATTTGAGTTTGCTATACCGTTCGACAGTGTTTATCTCTTCGACAAGCATACCGAAAAGCGCATAAAGCTCAGAAAAGAATGATAAGCGCTTTTGAAAACTAACATACCGGGGTGAATATTACTATGAAAGAATTGAACAGAAAAACATACCTTGCGCCCGACAGACCCGTAAAGATAATCCAGTTCGGAGAGGGCAACTTCCTGCGCGCTTTCGTGGACTGGATATTGCAGGATCTTAACCGCCAGAATGTGATATGCGCAGATGTCGCGGTGGTACAGCCTACCCCCCGCGGAAGAGTGCGTGACCTTGAAAGACAGGACGGACTTTACTCCGTCTGCCTTGAAGGCATTGAGAAGGGCGAAAGAGTACAGAGCTGGGAGATGATAGATGTTATCCGCGACCTCATCGACCCATACACCGAGTACGAAAAGTACATAGACTACGCGAAAAATCCCGATATCGAGATCGTTATCTCAAATACCACCGAAGCGGGCATTGCGCTTGACAGCACCGACACCGACTTCTCGGTATGCCCGAAGAGCTTCCCCGGAAAGCTCCTCGCTTTCTTCAAAGCAAGATACGACTGCTTTAACGGCGATACTTCAAAGGGTCTTGCCATAATTCCCTGCGAGCTTATCGACCATAACGGCGACGAGCTGAAACGTATCCTCACCGAGCTCGCGAAGATAAACGGCATGGACGAAAACTTCATAAGCTGGCTTACCACCGCCAACCACTTCACCAACACTCTTGTTGACAGGATAGTCCCCGGCTACCCGAAGGACACTGCCGCACAGATCTGCGAGGAGAAGGGCTACAACGACACAAGCATAGTAAAGGGCGAGATCTTCCACCTCTGGGTGCTTCAGAATGAGCCTTTCGTTTACGAGAAGCTTCCCGCCGACAAGTCCGGGCTCAATGTCATCTTCACAGACGACATTACCCCATATAAGCAGCGCAAGGTCAAGATACTCAACGGCTCCCACACATCTATGGTGCCGATAGCTTATCTCTGCGGCATAGATACCGTCCGCGAGGCTGTTACCGATGAAGACGTCGGAAAATTCATAAGCGAGCTGATAAACAGCGAGGTAAAGCCCACCATCGACCTGCCCGCGGACGAAATGGACGCGTTCGCAAACAGCGTCATAGAGCGTTTCATGAACCCGTTTATACGCCATGAGCTTATGTCCATCGCACTAAACTCAACAACGAAGTTCAGAACGCGGCTCCTCCCCTCCTACAATGACTACCGCGCGAAATTCGGCAAGTCCCCGAAACATATACTGTTCGCGTTCGCGGCGCTCACTGTATTCTTCCGCGGCAAGCGCGGCAGCGAGGACATCGCGATAAAGGACGACCCGGAATATATCACGTTCTGGAACGAGGTATGGAAGCTCTCCGACCCCGCGGATATCGCAAATAAAGCGCTTTCCGCAGCCGACATCTGGCAGCAGGATCTGAACGTTGACGATAACGCCGCACTTGTAGCGGGATATATAAGCGATATGCTCAACGACGGCATGAGAGCCGCACTGAAAAAGTTTTTAGGGTAACAAAATGAAGAATAGTATCGTTATTTCCCCCGATGATTCGGTAGGCGTTGCTCTTGCGGCGCTGAAAAAAGGCGAACAGGCAGAGGGCGTCACCCTTTGCGAGGACATCGAAAGAGGTCATAAGTTCGCGCTCAAGGATATAAAGACCGGTGACCCGGTAATAAAATACGGCGAGGTCATCGGCAGAGCTGTGGCTGACATAAGACCCGGCGAGCACGTTCACACCCACAACATGAAGACCGGGCTTGAAGGTGCGAGAGATTACACCTACAACAAGAGGAGCATAGCTCCCGCCCCCGCGGGAAAACACCGCACCGTGAATGTATATGAGCGTTTCGGAGGTGAGGTGGGGATACGCAACGAGCTGTGGGTGATACCTACCGTGGGCTGTGTGAACGCCCAGGCAAGAGCAATAGTCGAAGCATTCCGCAGCAAGCACGGCAAGCTCAGCGGAGTTGACGGCTGTTTCACATACACTCACCCCTACGGCTGCTCGCAGATAGGCGAAGACCATGAGCGCACAAAGCTGCTGCTCCAGAGAATGGTGAAGCACCCGAACTGCGGCGGCGTGTTGGTTCTTGGGCTTGGCTGTGAGAACAACCGCATGGACGTATTCCGTGAAACTCTCGGGGAATACGACGAGAAGCGCACGCGGTTCCTTATCGCACAGGACGTTGCCGATGAGATAGATGAGGGTGTGAAGCTGCTCGACGAGCTTTATGAGACAGCAAAGAACGACAGGCGTGTGGAGAAGGATATCTCCTGCCTTAAGATAGGGCTCAAATGCGGCGGCTCGGACGGACTTTCGGGCATAACCGCAAATCCGCTGGTAGGTCGGTTGTCGGACTATATGGCTTCGGTGGGCGGTACAACAGTGCTGACGGAGGTGCCCGAGATGTTCGGCGCGGAGCAGCTTCTTATGGACCGCGCAAAGGACGAAGAGACCTTCGAGCGCACCGTAAAGCTGATAAACGGGTTCAAGGAATACTACCAAAAGCATGACCAGCCTGTTTACGAGAACCCCTCCCCGGGCAACAAGGCGGGCGGCATAACCACGCTCGAAGATAAATCCCTCGGCTGCACCCAGAAATCGGGAACACAGGAAGTCTGCGGAGTTCTCTTCGACGGCGACAGGCTCACGGCTCACGGATTAAATCTGCTGAACGGTCCCGGGAACGATATGGTGGCGGTCACCAACCTCGGCTGCGCGGGCTGTCATCTCGTGCTGTTCACCACGGGACGCGGTACGCCTTTCGGCGGCTTTGTGCCGACGGTCAAGATATCCACAAATTCCGACCTTGCAAAGAGAAAATCCAACTGGATAGACTTCGACGCAGGCGGTATTGCTGCCGGAGAATCCTTCGACAGCAAGCTCGAACAGCTTATCGACCTTGTGGTAAAGGTCGCAGACGGACAGCAGACTGTCAACGAGCGCTACAATTCACGTGACATCGCACTTTTCAAGACAGGTGTGACACTGTAAAACAAGGAGCAGAATACAAAATGAAAAAATTCATGGATAAGGACTTTGTCCTCAAAAACCCGACGGCAGTAAAGCTTTACGAAAACTATGCAAAGGATATGCCGATATTCGACTTCCACTGCCACCTCCCCGTCGAGGAGATATGGAACGACAGAAAATTCGCGTCGATAACCGAGTGCTGGCTGGGCGGCGACCACTACAAGTGGAGGCTCATGCGTGAAATGGGTATCGACGAGAGCTACATAACAGGCGACAAGGGTGACTATGAGAAATTCCTCAAATACGCGGAGGTAATGCCCTACGCTATCGGGAACCCGATACTTCACTGGACACACATGGAGCTGAAACGCTACTTCGGCATCGACGAGGTGCTCTCACCGAAGACCGCGAAGGAGATATTCGACAAGTGTAACGAAAAGCTCGAAACACTCACCGCGAGAAAGCTCATCACCATGAGCAACGTCAAGAAGCTGTTCACCACGGACGACCCGATAGATGACCTGCACTTCCACAAGCTGCTGAAAGAGGACAAGACCTTCGATGTGGAGGTTTATCCCGCTTTCAGACCCGACAAGGCGATAAATATCGAGCTGCCGACTTATGTGCCTTACATTGCAAAGCTCGGAGAAGCCGCGGGCATGAAGATAGACGGTATCGACAGCCTTTGCGGCGCGCTCACCAAGCGTATCGAATACTTCGACAGCGTAGGCTGCGTATGCTCCGACCATGCTCTCGACGTTGTGATGTTCATTCCCGCCGATAAGGAGACCGTGGACAAGATAGTGAAGAAGGCGCTTGCGGGAGAAACTCTCACCCGCGAGGAGACCGAGCAGTACAAGGGCTTTATCCTCGTTCACCTCGGCAAGCAGTACGCGCGTCTGCACTGGGTACAGCAGTACCACATCGGCGCACTTCGCAACAACTCCAGAAGATACATGAGTCTGCTCGGCCCCGACACGGGATTTGACGCTATCGAGGATCAGACCTTCGCCAAGAAGCTCGCAATGCTGCTTGACACTCTGGACAGCACCGACGAGCTGCCGAAGACGATTCTTTACTGCCTCAACCCGCGTGACAACGAAGTTCTCGCGGCACTGATAAACTGTTTCCAGCAGAGCGGTGTCGTCGGCAAGATGCAGTTCGGTTCGGCATGGTGGTTCAACGACCAGAAGGACGGCATGGAGCGTCAGCTCATGGCTCTGTCACAGCTAGGGCTCGTGTCAAAGTTCGTGGGAATGCTCACTGACAGCCGCAGCTTCCTCTCATACACCCGCCACGACTATTTCAGAAGAATACTCTGCAATATGTTCGGCACCCTTATCGAAGAGGGCGAATACCCCGATGAAGTCGAGTTCGCAGGGCAGATAGTCAAGGACGTATGCTTCAACAACGCGATGAATTATTTCTCAAAGTAAACATTTTCAAGTCCGCCTGACCCGTTTTTCGGGTCGGGCGAAAGCCGTAATTATAGGGAACCTCTAAAAACCCAATTTGAGAGAAAAAGAGCTATCCACGCCGTCTACTGCGTCAAACCTCCTAACCGTGCGCCAGCCCGGCTACGTCGGCTTTCCTTGTATCCGACGTAGCTATCTCATTTTCTCTTTTCAAAGCGGTTTTTAGAGGTACCCTATAGGTTATTTCCGGAGGCAGTTATGTTCAAGAAATTAGGAAGTCAGATAGTCATTATAACTACTGTCTGTATAGTGGCAGTAATTGCGCTGCTTCTTACCGTTACACTTGCTTCAATGCGCTCCTACAACGACAGTATCATGCTCGAAAGAGCCGTGGTCGGTATGCAGGTGCTTGAAAACCAGGTACAGGCGGAGATAGACAAGCTCGAAGACGCATTCAAGAGCATGATAAAGGACGAGACTATCACAGTCTATCTGCCCGACGCGGGAAAATACTCAGACGTTTTCTCCAACGCACTGAACGACGAATTCGACGGCAACAAGGATTTCTATATGGTCATCACGGACAGCACCGGCAAGATAACATTCCGGTCCGACACATATCCGCTCAAAACCTTTGATTACGCACAGGTCGCGAACGGCAAGACTATCAAGGGCGTGACACGCTGCGACGGTGAGCTTGCCGCAATGTATGCCGATACATACACGGTCTATGGCGAGACATACGTTATCTGCCTCGGATTTACCATGGGCGCTTACGACTGGCTGGACGATGTTATGAAGATATCCAACTGCGATGCTACGGTGTGGAACTGGAACATCAGATATGCCACAACCCTTAAAAGAGACAACGGTGAGCGCGCCACAGGCACCGACCTCAACGAGGATGTCGCGGAAGCTGTTCTTATGAAGGACGGCAAGTACGAGGGTCAGCATGATGTGGTTGACAGGCACTACTATGTTTCCTACCAGACCATGAAGGACTATGACGGCAATATCATAGGCGCGTACTGGGCAGGTGCCAACGCTTCCGCGGCGGACGGCGAATTCTCGGGAGTAACGACTGTCGCTGTCGTAATCGGTATTCTCGGCGCGGCAGGTATCGCGGTATTCATTCTTATATTCTGCATGAAACGCGTGGCAGAGCCGCTTAAATATGCCGAGGAATATGCCCGCGAAATGCTCGCGGGTCAGCTCGACACCACAAACGTGACTTTCAAATTCGCGCCCGACGAGGTAGGACAGTTCGTTGAGGTATTACGGAGCGCCAAGCACGGAATGGCAGATGTTGTCGGCGATTCCTCGAGAATACTTGCGGCAATGGCTGACGGTGATTTCACACAGATGCCTGCGGTGGAATACCCGGGACTTTTCGATGACATCGAAAAGAACCTGCTCAAAATCGAGTCTGACCTCGGGAACACACTTAGAAATATGAACCTGTCCTCCGACGAGGTGCTCTCGGGCTCCAATCAGATGGCAGAGGGCTCACAGTCCCTCGCGGACGGCACCACACGCCAGGCTTCCGCTATCCAGCAGATATCCGCCACTATCGCGGAGGTCTCCGCCCAGATAGCAAATACGGCTCAGAACGCGGCTCACGCAGGCGAACTCTCCGCACAGACACAGGACAAGGTAAATCAGCAGGATACACAGATACAGGACATGGTGAATGCCATGACCGAAATAAGTACGACTTCACAGGAGATAGAAAAGATAATCAAAACTATCGAGGACATCTCCTTCCAGACAAATATCCTCGCTCTCAACGCGGCAGTTGAGGCGGCATGCGCAGGTGACGCGGGCAAGGGTTTCGCGGTCGTTGCCGATGAAGTTCGCAGCCTCGCAAACAAGTCCGCCGAGGCAGCCAAGAGCACTTCCTCGCTCATCACAGCTTCTATCAACGCTGTCGGCAAGGGCAGCACCATTGCCGCCGCCACTGCCGAGTCCATGAAGGACGTAAAGCAGATGTCCTCCGAGACCGCCGAGCTTATCACTCAGATAGCCTCCGCAAGCGCCGAGCAGAACGAATCCATAAAGCAGATAACCTCGGGCGTGGAGCAGATATCTCAGGTAATACAGACAAACTCCGCTACCGCCGAGGAGACCGCAGCTTCCTGCGAACAGCTCTCCGGACAGTCACGACTGCTGAAGGAGCAGGTTTCCAGATTCCGCATAAATCAATGACAATGACGGCACAAGGACGATGTATCCTTGTGCCGCGCTATTTTACAGCTTTGAGGTGATACCCATGAGTATTATTGATTTCCACACCCACCCGTATATCAACGCGGACGAGTTCATGAACTTCTACCCCGAGTGCTTCGAGCCCTCTCCGCAGCAATTGAAGGCTGACCTTCAGAAAGCCGGGATAACGCATATCTGCGGCAGTGTGCTGAACAAGAAACGCGCTTACACACCCGAAGAGGGCTTTGCCTACATAAAGGAATGCAACGACAAGGCGCTTGCAATAAAGGAACAGCTCGGTGACTTCTACACCCCGGGATTTCACGTTCACCCACATTTCGTTGAGGAGTCCGTTGCCGAGATAGAGCGCATGGCAAAAGCAGGCGTCCGCCTTATCGGTGAACTCGTGCCGTATATGCACGGCTGGAGCGATTATTCCTGCGGCGGACTGCATACGATACTTGACGCTGCCGCGAAGTACGGAATGACGGTGAGCTTCCACACCATGACAAACGAACAGAAGGAAATGACGGAGATGATAGCGGCTCACCCGGATATCCGGTTCGTTGCCGCACACCCGAATGAAAAAGAAATGTTCCTGCTTCACCTCGAAAGGCTGAAAAAGTTCGACAATTTCTGGCTTGATCTTTCGGGAACGGGGATATTCAGATACGGGCTGATAGCCTACGGCGTAAAAAAGGCGGGCTCGGAGAAATTCATATTCGGCACAGACTACCCTATCTGCAATCCGGGAATGTATGTGCAGGCGGTCATGCAAGAACCGCTTTCCGACACCGACAGAGAGAATATCATGTACAAAAACGCGGCAGAGCTTATCATGTAAAACTGCAAAAGGCTCCGGGCTTTCATCACCCGGAGCCTTGTATTATTCTATGTCATTCCGGAAGCTCGTCACCGTCAAGCCTTATCCCGGAAGCGAACAGCTTTGCAAGGAAGTATATTATCGCGCATTCGTCCTCCTGCCATATCCTGTGACTTCTCGGTTCCGCGCAGATAAGATAGCCGTCGGTCGTATCCCTTACGCCTATCCTTGATACAAGCACCGTTTCAACATTATGATTTTTCAGCGCTTCATAGAATACGGGAGCGGAATTAATCATATCATCGATATCATTGGTGCGGTAGATGTCGTCCTTTGTGAGCTGCGCTATATCCCCGACGTCCTCGCGGAAACTCTTGTCGATTATTGCGTGCATAACATGGTTCTTGTCCGTGTAATAAAGGTCGGTTATGCACAGCTCGTTCATAAGCAGCGGCAGCACCGCGTGGAATTTGTTCTCCGCGCCCGGCACAAGCTCAAGCAGTCGAACAAGCGACTGCATAACGGTACAGATGCCATGCCCCGCAAGCCGCCTTATCTCTATGTTTTTGTGCTTTTCCGCCACATAGATTATATAACAGTTTCTTCCCTTGCTCTTGCCGCGGTAAAGTGTCTTGTCTATCATAAGGAACAGCTCGTCGAACCCGGCGGTATCGTTTGGGAATGTGGCACAGCCTATGGTACCTGTGATGAACGGACTGCAGTCTTCAACGTCATAGTTTCTGCGCAAAACTTTGTTGTCCGTGTATAGTGATGTGAAGAAAGCCTTCTTGTCATCGTATTCGAGGTGCTTAAAGTCGATGAACAGTATCTCGTCGCCGCCGTAGCGTCCCGCCACGCCTATCCCGTCAATATATTCCGCAAGTGAGGACGATACGCCGTAAAGCACCCCGTCACCTGCTCTGTGACCGTAGGTGTCGTTTATGAATTTGAAATTGTCAAGATCGAGTATAACAAACGTGAACGGTACATTGTCGGCTATCAGCGACTTTGCAAAGTCAAGAATATATGCTCTTGAGATAAGTCCCGTGAGAGGATCCGTTATCATCTCGATATCCTTTGTCTCAAGTACATCCGCAAAAAAGCGATATTTTGTAAGCTGCTCTGTTTTATACATTTCTGTAAAGCCTGTCCTTATAGTTTGAGAAAAGTTTATACTTCGGGGAATTTTTATCGTATATTTATACTATAATAACATATTTTTTCCTAAAATGCAATAGAAAATCATAAAATCTTAATGAAAAAAGTATATTGCCGAAATAACATACAATTCATATCCGCCGTGCTTTATCCGAGCGCCACATCAAGTATCATCATTACGGTGAACCCCGCCGCAAACGCCACAGTACCGATGTCTGAGTGCTCACCCGCCGACATCTCGGGGATAAGCTCCTCCACCACCACATATATCATAGCTCCCGCCGCGAAACTGAGCAGATACGGCATAGCGGGCACTATCAGCCCCGCCGCAGCTACGGTCACGAGAGCTCCCACAGGCTCCACAGCGCCCGATATCACTCCCGCGGCGAATGCCTTGACCTTGCCCATTCCCTCGGCTTCGAGCGGCATTGAGATTATCGCGCCCTCGGGGAAATTCTGTATCGCGATGCCGATAGCAAGAGCCAGTGCCGCTGACGCGGACATTCCCCCGCCGTACAGCATACCCGCATAGACCACGCCTACCGCCATGCCCTCCGGGATATTGTGCAGCGTTACCGCAAGCAGCATCATCATGTTCTTCGGCAGCTTCGAGCTTAGACCCTCCGCCTTGTCGCTGTTGAGATGAAGATGCGGTATCAGCCTGTCAAGCAGCAGCAGGAACCCGATGCCCAGCAGAAATCCTGCCGCAGCGGGCAGGAACGCGAGCTTTCCCATTGTCTCGCTGCTCTGATCTATCGCAGGAATCAGCAGGCTCCATACGCTCGCCGCTACCATTACGCCCGCGGCAAAACCTGTAAGTATGCGCTGAACTGTCACGCTGAGCTGCTTTTTCATCAGGAAAACGCAAGCCGCCCCCAGTGACGTCCCCGCGAACGGTATCAGAACGCCTTTTATAAGTTCTTCCATATCTATCCCTCCCTGTTTATACGGGCTAAAGTGTATCTTATAAGTTAGCCTACGCTAATATTATAACACATTATTACTTGTAAATCAAGCGGTAACGTCAAAACTATTCCCTCACACCTTGTTATCACACAGAACTGTCAGATACTAATAACAAAACAGCCGCCTGCATATAGCAAGCGGCTGTATTATTAATTAGTGATGCGGGAGCGATCAAACCACGCCCTGAGCCTTCATAGCCTCTGCGACCTTTAAGAAACCGGCGATGTTAGCGCCTGCTACGAGGTCATCACCGAGACCGTACTCGTTAGCTGCCTTTACGGAAGCCTCGAAGATGTTCTTCATGATGCTCTTGAGCTTTTCGTCAACTTCCTCGGCTGTCCAGTTGTAACGCATGGAGTTCTGAGACATTTCAAGACCGGAAACTGCAACGCCGCCGGCATTAACAGCCTTGGACGGAGCAACGATGACCTTGTTCTCCTTTAGGTAAGCGATAGCCTCGTTAGTTGTAGGCATATTGGATACCTCAACATAGTACTTCACGCCGTTAGCAACGATCTTCTTAGCCTCTTCGATGTTGACTTCGTTCTGTGTAGCGCAGGGCATGATGATGTCGGCCTTAACGCCCCAGGGCTTCTCACCTGCGTGGAACTCAGCGCCGAACTTGTCAGCGTAATCCTGTGCTCTGTTGCGGCAGGAAGCACGCATTTCAAGCATATAAGCGATCTTCTCGGGAGTGCTGATGCCGTCCTTGTCATATACATATCCGTCGGGGCCGGAAATTGTAACTACCTTGCCGCCGAGCTCTGTAACCTTAAGAGCAACGCCCCATGCAACGTTACCGAAACCGGAGATAGCGACTGTCTTGCCCTTGATGTCGTCACCGAAGTGCTTGAGCATCTCTACTGTGTAGTAGGTCGCGCCGTAGCCGGTAGCCTCGGGTCTGATAAGAGAGCCGCCGTACTGTATGCCCTTACCTGTGAGCACGCCGGAGAACTCGTTCTTAAGTCTCTTGTACTGACCGAAGAGATAGCCTATCTCACGTCCGCCTACGCCGATGTCACCTGCGGGAACGTCGAGGTTCGGACCGATGTGTCTGTAAAGCTCGCTCATGAAGCTCTGGCAGAAACGCATAACCTCTGCGTCAGACTTGCCCTGCGGATCGAAGTCGGAACCGCCCTTGCCGCCGCCCATAGGAAGCGAGGTAAGGCTGTTCTTGAATATCTGCTCGAAACCTAAGAACTTGATGATA
The DNA here is from genome assembly GCA_017635675.1 of Ruminiclostridium sp. Lineage (GTDB taxonomy): Bacteria > Bacillota > Clostridia > Oscillospirales > Ruminococcaceae > Ruminiclostridium_E. Next base: position 49,625 of record JAGBLA010000123.1, on the reverse strand, counting down.
CCGATATATACGTTGGGAGCGAATCTGAGACCGCCCTTGTACGGACCGATAGCGGAGTTGAACTGTACGCGGTAGCCGCGGTTCACCTGTACCTTGCCGTTGTCATCTACCCACGGAACGCGGAACATGATCTGTCTCTCGGGCTCTACGATGCGCTCAAGAACGCCTGCGTCAACGAGATCCTGTCTCTTCTCGATAACGGGCTCGATAGACTCGAAAACTTCGGTTACTGTCTGAATGAACTCGGGCTCATTCGCATTTCTTTTCTTGACTCTCTCTAAGAGTTCTGTGAGATACTGATTCTTCAGTGCCATTTTGGTTGTCCTCCTGTAATATGATTGGCTGAAATCACGGAGACTGTTCTCCGCTTTAAACTTACGATATATATAATATCACATTCGCAGGAATTTTGCAATACTTTTTTCACAAAAAATCAAAATTTATTAAATTTTCGCTTATTCCCATTGAAAATGCGACATAAAAAGCAGGATTTTTGATGAAATAATTCAAAGTGCGATGTGCAGACCGAGATCCCACAGCAAAAAAGCTCCCTGTGGGAGCCTTCTGCCGCGAAACGTACCGTATCGGCATTTTCGTCCATATTCACACATTTTTGAGAATATCCGCAATAAGGTACGCGACCTTGTAAACATCTCCGCAGCCGAGGGTTATGACAAGGTCTCCGGGCTGCACATTGTCGGTGACGTACTTCGCCACTTCCTCAAAGGTCGGGAACCACACCGCGCCGGGTATCTTCTCCGCGAGATCCTTTGAGTATATGTTATAGGTATTCTTCTCGCGGCTTCCCATTATCTCGGTGAGCACTACCCTGTCCGCAATGGAAAGCGCGTCGGCAAACTCGTTCAGGAGCGTTGCGGTGCGGGAGTAGGTGAAGGGCTGATGAACAGCCCAGACCCGCCCGAAGTTCATTGCTTTCGCTGTTTCGAGCAGCGAGCGCACCTCGGTGGGGTGATGCGCATAGTCGTCAACAATAGTTATGCCGTTTATCTCCGCAAGCTTCTCAAATCTGCGGACAGCGCCGTGGAACTCCTCAAGCCCTTTAACCGCGCTCTCGAATTTACAGCCGTTCTCAAGTGCCGCCGCTATCGCCGCCACAGCGTTGAGCACGTTGTGTTCTCCAGGCACGTGTATCGCCGCCCTGCCCAGCAGAGTGCCGCTCTTATACACATCGAAACGTGTATTGAAATCCGAAAGATGCTCGATGTTCAGCGGGTAATAGTCATTCTTTTCGTTTCTGCCGAATGTGACGAGCCGCGCCTTTGTCTCCGCCGCGCCCACGGCTTCGACGGTATTCGCGTCGTCGCCGTTATATACTATGATCTTCGTGGTCATTGAGCAGAACTTCGTAAACGAGCGTTTCATGTTCTCCATGGTCTTGAAATAGTCAAGGTGGTCGCAGTCGATATTGAGCACTACCGCGGTATCGGGATAGAGCTTTAAGAACGTATCGACGAACTCGCACGCCTCGCAAACCATGGTATCGCTTGTGCCGCAGATGCCGCTCCCGCCTATGGCTTTGAGCTTTCCGCCGATGACCGCAGTAAGGTCGTTGCCGTCAGCTATGAAAATGTGGGTGAGCATGGAGGTCGTGGTCGTCTTGCCATGGGTGCCGCAGACGCACACTGCGTTGTCATACATCGCGGTGATAAGCCCCAGCAGCACCGAGCGTTCGATGACCATAGCTCCGCTTGCTTTCGCGGCGATAAGCTCGGGATTATCCGCCATGATAGCGGCAGTGTGAACGATAAGGTCGGCGCCTTCGATATTCTCCGCCCGCTGCCCCATATATACGGGTATCCCCATGGCACGCACGGCTTTAAGGGTCTCGGTCTCGTTGTTGTCCGAGCCTGTGAGGTAATAGCCCTGCTTGTGGAGTATCTGCGCAAGAGGGTACATACCGCTCCCGCCGATGCCGATGAAATGTATGTGTTTCTTGCCTATGAGAAAATTTTCCATTTTACGCTCCCATAAAGAAAGTATGTTTATACAGATTATTCACCGTACAAGTTTTGTTATGCATTCCCGTATAATCGGGCGAAAAATACTTACAATAACGGTGACAAAATCGAAAGGAAGGTCGCTCAGATGAACATAAGCGATATAAGAATAAGAAAAGTCCTTCAGGACGGAAGGCTCAAAGCAGTGGTCTCGATGACAGTGGATAACGCTATCGCGGTGCATGACATCAAGATAGTGCAGGGGGACGAGCGGGTATTCGTCGCCATGCCGAGCCGACGCGACGAATCGGGAATGTTCCGCGATATAATCCACCCCATAAGCCCCGAGGCGCGCGGTGAGATAGAAGACCGCATACTCACCGCCTACGACCGCTATATCTCAGACCAGCAGCCTGGCAGCTTTTAACAGCGCGAGCTGGGTCTTAGCGTCCTCAAGCTCACCGTTCATCACCATTTCAAGCGCTTTCTCAAAAGGCACGGTGAAGGCTTCGAGGAACTCGTCCTCGTCAAGGCTCTGCTTATCCTTGTGCAGCCCTTTGGCGAGATACATATGTATGACCTCGCTGTCATAGGCGGGCGTGGGCAGCAGGCACCCGAGATAGGTAAATTCATCTGCGGTATTTCCTGTCTCCTCGCGAAGCTCCCGCTTGCCGCATTCAAGGTGGCTCTCGCCCCATTCAAGCTTGCCTGCGGGTATCTCCGTGAGCACCTTGCCGTGGGGATAGCGGAACTGGCGCACGAGATAGACCTCGTTGTTTTCGGTGAGCGCGACGATGCACACCCCGCCTGGGTGGCGCACCACGTCACGCTTCGCTTCCCTGCCGTTTTCAAGCAGCACGGTATCGCTGTAAACGTCGATGACCCTGCCCTTGTAGCCAAGCTCGCTGTTTATCTGTTTTTCCGTAAGCTCCATAAATAGTCTCCTTAACTGTCAGTATATGACCGCGCCGTACTTCTGCGCGGCTTTTTTCAGCTCGTCGGGGTCGATAAGGCTTGTGCTGTCTATCAGAGCCCTGCCCTGATACAGCATCACCGCGAGCTTCATCGCTATCTCATCGTCGCCGCTGAACATCACGGGCAGCGTTGCCATGTGGGCATTATCCGCAAAGTCCAGCGCGTCATCGGGAGAGTTTATCTGTATTTTCAGCACGTCCAGACCTCCCTGCTCACACACCGCGATTATGTCCTCGCCCATTCCTGCGTTACATTCTATCGGGTCTGATATCTCGGTGGTGTCGTGTTCAAGGAAGAATGCCGAGCGCTCATTGGCGAGCATCAGCCCGTCGATACATTCATGCTCAGGCATTCTGAACTCCTCGGAGGAAATAATGTTCATAAACCTCGCCGCACAGTCATCATTCAGCCCGATGAACACATCTGTACCCGCATCGAGCAGCTCCGAAAGCTCCTCGTCTGTGAACGTGCCGTCCGACGGGCGCACCGCAAGAGGTATCTGGGCATACGGCTTTATCCGCTTGATACATTCCGTGACAGTCTCCGCGCTGTCCGCGGTTATCCCGAAGCACACCGCCCCGAGGCTCTGGGAAACTATCAGCGCCGCGTCGGCGGGCAGCTCGTGCTCCGTCAGGAATTCCTCGTCCACGTTCAGCATCACATACACGGGCTTCGACAGCTTGCGGCATTCGAGTATCGCTGCCCTTATGTCCGAAAGCAGCGTCATGCCGTCAAGCAGGAACGCCGTGGTCTCCTCCGTGTTCACGGCTCCGAGCCGCTCCTTGTATATAGCTTTCAGCTCGGTGAAGGAGGTCTCACCGTATGGTATCGTCATTTCCCCGCTCGGCTCCACTCTCGTGAAGCTTTCGGCATCTATTGCCACAGGGCGCAAACAACAGTCGTCTGTCATTTCATTTCCTTTCCATGTCTTAATTACATCTTCTCGGGTGCATCGACCTTAAGCAGGTCGAGCAGGTTCTTTATAACAGTCTTTACCGCGGCGCAAAGCGCAAGACGGGAATGTACCACGCCCTCGCTCTCGCCCTTTATCTTGCAGCTGTCGTAGAACTTGTGGAACACCTCCGCAAGCTCGTATGCGTATCTCGTTATCCGCGAGGGGTTGTAGCTCTCCGCCGCGTCGTTTATCGTATCGGGGAACGCAGCAAGCTTGCGTATCAGCGCGAGCTCCGCCTCGTCGGTATAAGAAAGGGTCTCGGGCTTCACATCGCCCACGGTGATGCCCTCCTCGGCAAACTTGCCGAGCATACGGCAAATACGCGCATGAGCGTATTGTACGTAATACGCGGGATTGTTCTTGTTCTCCTTGACCGCAAGGTCAAGGTCGAATTCAAGGTGGGTATCGGGGTCGCGCAGATTGAAGAAGAACCTTGCCGCGTCCATGGGTATCTCGTCCAGAAGCGTCGCCAGCGTTATCGCCTTGCCCGAACGCTTTGAGAGCTTTACAACTTCACCGTCGCGCACAAGTCTCACCATCTGCATTATAACTATGTCAAGTCTGTCCGCATCTACTCCGAGAGCCGTGAGTGCCGCTTTCATTCTTGCGATATATCCGTGGTGGTCGGCTCCGAGAATGTCGATAGCCTTGTCAAATCCGCGCGTTACCAGCTTATTGTAATGATACGCGATATCCGGCACGAAATATGTCGGAACTCCGTTCGCGCGGACAAGCACTCTGTCCTGGTCGTCGCCGAACTCGGCCGCCTTGAACCATACCGCGCCTTCTTTTTCGTAGGTGACGCCCTTGTCTTTGAGCATCTGCACTATCTCCGTGACCTTGCCGCTCTCATGCAGGCTGCTCTCACGGAACCATGTGTCGTACTTTATACGGTATTTCAGCAGGTCGTCCTCAAGACCCTTTATATTCAGCGGCAGTGCGTAGTCCACCAGCGCCTTTCTGCGCTCCTCCTCGGATACGCTCATATACTTGTCGCCGTACTTGTCGGCGAACGCTTTGGCGTGGTCGATGATGTCCTGTCCGTGGTAGCTGTCCTCGGGCATCTCCTCGCTGCTGCCGAAAAGCTGCTTATAGCGGATATCGAGGCTCAGCCCGAACTTGTTCACCTGGTTGCCCGCGTCATTCACATAGAACTCACGCTCAACGTAATACCCCGCGTACTCAAGCACCGAGGAAAGGCAGTCGCCGATAGCGCCTCCGCGGGCATTGCCTATGTGCATGGGTCCTGTGGGATTGGCGGAAACGAACTCCACCAGCACGCGCTTTCCCTTGCCGAGGTCGGTCTTTCCATACTCCGAGTCGCTCTCGATGACCGCGTTCACCATTTCAGAGAACCATTTCGGGTCAAGGTAAAAGTTGATAAATCCCGGACCGGCAGTCTCCACGCGGGTGAACGGCGTTCCGTCAAGGTCTGCCGTTTCGGCTATCATCGCCGCAGTCTCACGGGGGTTCTTATGGAAAACCTTCGCCGACGCGAGCGCCGCGTTGCAGGAGTAATCGCCGTGAGAGCTGTCGGCAGGCTGCTCGACCGTGAACGGCGGCAGCGGCTCGGCGGGGAGCTTTCCCTCCGCCACAAGCTGACCGAGCGCCTTCATCACTATCTCTTTTACGTCATTTCTTGTCTTTTCCGCTATATTCATATCCATGTTGTTTATTCCTTTTCTGTTTATGTTGCCTGTTCCTCCGAACGGACGCGTATGAGCATCTCGTTCTCGGACACGAAGTCATTGTTGATGTCTATGCTGTACTTGAACCACAGGATCTTCCCCTCGTCATCGTTTTCGAGGTCATTCCTCACATCGTAGGTGTTTATGCCCATTGTAAAATCTCCGAAGGGCGTACCATAGACGCAGTGGTGCTTGACGCCCTTTTCGGCTGTGAGCGTCGAAGCCGCGGGACCCGTCCTGCGGATAGTTATACAGTCGCCGTCAACGGTTATGGTAACGGTACAGTTCTCATAGCCTATCCCCTCGGTCTCGTCATAGCGCATGGTATATACTCCCTTGCGCTTACCGTACTCTCCGACTGTGAAGAACTCGGTGACCTCCTCCTCGCCGTCGGATATCACCTTGCTTGTTATATAGAACTCGGCAGGTACCATGGCTCTCCTTTCAGACGTCCCCGTCTATCGCTATGCTCACGAGCCTGTCGATAGCCTCGCCGTAATCATAGCCGCTGCCCTTCATAAGGAGCATCATCGCGCTTTCGGGGGTAAATCCCGGTATCGCGGATATGCGGCGCAGCATCACTCGGTCGCCCGCGATACGGAACGACATTCTCGCGCAGCCCTTGAAATTCAGCGTGCGGAACACTCTTCTCGCGGTATCGTATATCCTGTCCTCCTGCTCGTCGGTGAGCTCAGGGTCAAGGGTGAACTCGGCGGTATATGCCACGGCGGAATTCACATCAAACCGCTTCACCACCTCGCCAAGGGTAGTAGTCTCAATGTCGTAGGAGCCGCCCATGACCGCGCACTCGATAGTGCGCCCGGTCAGGTCTTCCTCGACCACGGCGGTATGGTGATGTGAGAAGGCTATCTTCGCTGCGGATTTAAGCTCTGCGGCATCGGTGACTATGTTCGCGCCGATAGATGACGAACAGCTCGAAGCCGACACATACACGGGATATCGGAGCTTCTTTTCGATCTCGGCTATCTTTTCGTCGATGATATTCATGTCAGAACGCTCCATGAGCGCGTAATTCGGCACATCAAATCCGCCCGCCGACAGGATAAGGTGCGTCATTGCCTTGTCCATGCAGTAAGCGGCAGTCTCGGGGTCACAGTCGAGATACGGTATCTTCGCAAGCTTCAGAAGTCCCTGTATGCGCCCGCACTCGCCATACTTGCCGTGAAGCGCGGAGATCACAACGTCGATACGCTTGAAGGCTGTGGTACCGTCGGACATTATGGTTATGATACCGCCGTGGAGCCTGTCGGGGCTTATAATCGCGGAGCAGCAGTCGCTTGACTCCTCCCACTTGCCGGTCTTTATCTCCTCATAGCTGCCGGGGAAATACAGCCACCGCCCCACCTTGGTTATACCGATAGGGGTCACGTCGTATTTATCCCGCGAAAGCGCGTTCAGCAGAGAATACGCCGACATGAGCGAGACCTTATGATCCTTTGTCACACCGCCAAAAAGGACGGCTATCCTTATTTTCGCCATTTTGCCTACCCTTCCAGAATACATTATTACATTATTATATCACATCTGTCCGCATATTTCAATAGCAATTTTATGAATTATTGCGATATCCCGGGAAACAAAGACGGCAGACCCTCTGCGGATCTGCCGTCCTTGCTTTTGCTTTGCTTACAGGAATATCACTGGATAGCGATATATTTTGTCGTTTCTTTCTTCGGGAGCGTCTCGGGCTTCGGGATATCCAGCATGAGCACGCCGTTCTCAAATCTCGCCTTGACATCGTTCTCGGTGATGTTGTCGCCTACGTAGAAGCTCCTGCTGTAAGAACCGCTGAAACGCTCGCGGCGGATATAGTTGCCCTTCTTGTCCTTTTCGTCCTTTTTGTCGGTGGTGGAAGCGGTTATCGTAAGATAGCCCTCGTCAAGCTTTACCTTGACATTCTCCTTCTGTATGCCCGGGAGATCGACTTCAAGCTCATAGCCGCTCTCGGTCTCTCTTACATCGGTCTTCATGACTGTTGCAGTCTGCGCTGCGCGGGCGGGCATCGACGGAAAATCGAAAAAGTCATCAAACACATCTCTCTTGAACAGATCCGGTACTAACATAAGTCAAAACTCCTTTCAAACGCCTTTCGGCACTATGTGATTTATTATTGGAACACGGCGGGGATATTATTCTTACGGCTTGCCGTTCAATTCTTTCCGGCTGCCTCTCTTTTTCCCTTCTTCCCTTGTTCTGTACACAGTATAGCACATATTTTTAGCACTGTCAAGAGGAGAGTGCTAATTTTGACATACTTTTCACAATTTTCACATAACGGTCATAATCAGAAAAAAGCTATTGCATATTTTAAAGGTATATGGTATAATATTCTTATTATCGCCTTACTGCAAAGCGACGGGAGTGACAGCTATGCTTTATATAATAAGACACGGCAGGACTGACTGGAACGATCTGCACAAAATGCAGGGACATACAGATATCCCGCTGAATGACGAGGGCAGAGCCATGGCGGCAAGGGCTGCCGAGGAATATAAAGAAGTACATTTCGACATCTGCTTCTGCTCGCCGCTTATCCGCGCAAGAGAGACCGCGGAGATACTGCTTAAAGGGCGGGACATACCTATCATTACCGATGACAGGCTGATAGAGATGAGTTTCGGGGATTTCGAGGGGCATGAGTACAGCTTCGATAAGCCCGACAGCGCCATAAATACTCTGTTCACGGCTCCCGACAAATACACCGACCCGCCAGGCGGCGCGGAAAGCCTTGACGAGCTCTTTGAACGGACAGGCAGATTTCTCGATGAAACTGCCCTGCCGCTCGTGCGGGAGGGCAAGGACGTGCTCATCGTCGGGCATGGAGCAATGAATTCAAGCATAGTCTGCCGTTTGCGCGGCATACCCCGCAAAGACTTCTGGAGCGCGGGGATAGAGAACTGTAAGCTGATGAGGCTTATATGACGCACGGCAGCCGACGCGGTATAATTGATATAAGGCAGTGATCAAATGAAGAAAATCGAAATATTCGACTCCACCCTGCGGGACGGCACCCAGTGCGAGGGCATAAGCTTCTCCGTTTCGGACAAGCTAAGCATCGCCGAGGCTCTCGACCGGTTCGGCGTGGATTACATCGAAGCGGGCAACCCATACTCCAACCCGAAGGACGCCGAGTTCTTCGAGAAAGCTGCGAAACGCCGGTTCACCACCGCAAAGCTTGCGGCGTTCGGCTCGACGGTGCGCAAGGATACTGAGCCCGCCGACGATGAGGGACTTCGTGCTCTGCTTGCGGCAGGGACAAAATATACCGTGGTGTTCGGCAAGGCATGGGATCTGCACGTGGACTGCATACTCGGCACGACTCTCGCGGAAAACCTCGCCATGATAAGCAAGACCATTGAGTTCCTGCGAAGAAACGGACGCACTGTATTCTTCGACGCGGAGCACTTCTTCGACGGTTACAAGGCACACCCCGAGTACGCTCTCGACGTAGTGAAGACCGCCGAGAAAGCGGGAGCCTCCACGATAGTTCTTTGCGACACCAACGGCGGCTGCTTCCCCGACGAGATATCCAAGACAGTCAAGGCAGTGTCCAAGGTGATAAAGACCCCGCTCGGCATACACTGTCACAACGATACGGGCTGCGCCGCCGCGAACACCGTCGCCGCCGTAAAGGCGGGAGCCTGTCACGTTCAGGGAACGTTCCCGGGTATTGGCGAGCGCTGCGGCAATGCCGACCTTTGCACTGTAATACCGGACTTGCAGCTGAAGCTCGGCTATAACATCGTGAGCCCTGAGCGGCTCGCGTCGCTCACCAAGACCGCGCTGTACATCAGCGAGGTCGCGAACATACGGCTCCCCGCCAATCTTCCCTATGTGGGCAGGGCGGCGTTCGCCCACAAGGGCGGAATGCACGCGGACGGCGTAGCAAAGGAGCCCCGCACTTACGAGCACATAGACCCCGCGCTTGTCGGAGCGTCAAGGCGGCTGCCGGTGAGCGAGGTGTCGGGCAGATCATCGGTACTCACCCGCGTGCAGGCGCTTGACGGTTCTCTCACCAAGGACAGCAGCGAAACGCGGCTGATAACCGAGAAACTGAAGGAGCTTGAGCACGCGGGGTTCCAGTTCGAGGCTGCCGAGGCGAGCTTTGAGCTTCTCGCCATGAAGGAGCTCGGAAAGTTCACTCCGCACTTCGAGATAGACCATTACCGCATAATCTCGTCCATGGACAGCATCGACGGCACGACCTACACCGAAAAGGCGAACGCGATAGTCAAGGTCAAGGTGGGCGACAAATACGAAATTACCGCCGACGAGGGCGAAGGTCCCGTAAACGCCATAGACAAGGCGCTGCGAAAGGCGCTGGAGGTATTCTACCCCGAGCTTCGGAAAATGCACCTGAGCGATTTCAAGGTGCGTGTGGTGACATCGAACGACAGCACCGCCGCCATAACCCGCGTGCTTATCGAGAGCACCGACGGCGAGAGCACATGGACGACCATGGGCGCGTCACGGGATATAATCAACGCCAGCGTCCTCGCCCTCACGGATTCACTGGAATATATGCTGCGGAACCGATAAACTGCGGCGGAAATAATAAAATAGGAAGGTATCATCATGCTAAACATTCTATTATCTGCGGAAACGACCGACGTTGAGCAGGAGATAACCGAGGTGATAAGCGACACCCTCGGAGAGGAGCTCGTGGAGAACGTGAGCGGTCTCAACAAATTCCTGCAGGAGATATGGGAGGGTTTTCTCTCAAAGCTGCCCACTATCATATTTGCCATAATAATACTGATAGTCGGCATTTTCCTGTCAAAACTGGTCGTAAAGCTCATGGGCAAGGCAATGGACAAGTCAAAGCTTGACCTTACCATAAACCACTTCATCAAGTCAATGGTGAAGATAATCCTGTACGTTGTGCTGATAACCGTGATACTCACGCTTCTCGGCGTTCCGACCACATCTATAATAACCGTCATAGGAACCGCGGGCGTGGCTGTGGGTCTCGCGCTCCAGAACAGCCTGTCCAACCTTGCAGGCGGCTTTCTGATACTGATAGCAAAGCCTTTCAAAGTCGGCAGCTACATCGCGGTGAACGGCGTCGAAGGCACGGTCACAAGCATCAACATTCTCTACACAAAGCTCATGACCATTGACAACAAGGCGATATACATACCCAACGGCATGGCGTCCAACGCGGTGCTCACCAACGTCACCGAAGCCGACCTGCGCCGTGTGGACAACGTGTTCTCCATTTCCTACGACGACGACTACCGCAAGGCGTGCGCGGCTATCGAAAAGGCGCTCGGCAGATGCCCGAAGATACTCACCGACACCCCGCACAAGCCGTTCATACGTATGTGCGCCCACAGCGCGAGCAGCATAGACATTGCGGTGCGCGTATGGTGCAGCACCTCGGATTACTGGGACGTTTACTTCGACGTAATCGAATTTATCCGCGCGGAGTTCATCGAGCAGGGTATCGAGATACCGTATCAGCAGCTTGATGTTCACATGAAGGAAAACTGACAAATAAAAAGAGTTCCGCACAGCATTCTGCTGTGCGGAACATTTTTATTTGTCTTACTTTGCGTATTCCACCGCGCGGCTTTCGCGGATAAGGTTCACCTTTATCTGACCTGGGTACTCCATTTCCGCCTCGATCTTCTTGGCGATCTCACGCGCAAGCACGGTCATCTTGTCGTCGCCCATGGCTTCGGGCTTTATCATTACGCGCACCTCGCGTCCTGCCTGGATCGCGTAGGTCTTTTCGACTCCGTTGTAGGAGGAGCATATCTCCTCAAGCTTCTGGAGACGCTTGATGTAGTTCTCGAAGTTCTCGCTTCTCGCGGCAGGTCTTGCGGCGCTGATAGCGTCGGCAGCCTTGACGAGGCAGGCGATGACTGTACGGGCTTCAACATCTCCGTGGTGAGCTTCGATAGCGTGGATAACATCGGGACTTTCCTTGTACTTGCGGCAGACATCTACGCCGATCTGTACGTGGGAGCCTTCGATCTCCTCGCTGAGCGCCTTGCCCACGTCATGCAGCAGTCCCGCGCGTCTTGCGAGAGCCGCATCCACTCCAAGCTCGTCCGCCATCATTCCTGCGAGGTGAGCTACCTCAATAGAGTGGTCAAGCACGTTCTGGCTGTACGACGAACGGTAGTAGAGCCGTCCGACGAGCTTCACGAGCTCGGGGTTCATGTTGTTCACGTTGGTTGCAAGCAGAGCGCGTTCGCCCTCGTGCTTTATCTTCTGTTCGACCTCGCGGCGTGCGCGGTCAACGGTCTCTTCGATTCTTGTCGGGTGGATACGTCCGTCCTGTATCAGACGCTCAAGCGCTATGCGCGCGATCTCGCGGCGCACCTTGTCATGGCTTGAAAGCGTGATCGCCTCGGGGGTATCGTCGATTATCAGGTCAACGCCTGTTAGCTGTTCGAGGGTGCGTATATTGCGTCCCTCACGGCCGATTATGCGGCCCTTCATCTCGTCATTGGGCAGCGACACCACGGAGACTGTCATTTCCGACACGGTCTCTGCCGCGAGACGCGATATAGCGAGCGCTATACAGCTGCGCGCCTTGTCGTCGCACTCGTCCTTGAGCGTCTGCTCGTAATTTGCTATGCGCACCGCCTTTTCGTGGTCGAGCTCTCCGTCGAGCATACGGAGCAGGTGATCCTTCGCCTGTTCGGTGGTAAAACCCGATATCCTTTCGAGTATCCCCATCTGGTCGGCTTTGAGCTTTTCGGCTTCGGCGAGCTTTTCCTCCGCCTTTTTGTTCTTGTTTGCGAGACTTTCCTCAAGCTTTTCGATCTTGTCGTTCTTCTTGTCGAGGTTTTCTTCCTTCTGCTGTAATCTTCTCTCTGACCTTGAGACCTCGGCGCGGCGATCTTTCAGCTCACGCTCCGCCTCGGATTTCATTTTCTGGACTTCCTTTTCCGCCTGACCCCTCATGCGGTAGATCTCGTCCTTTGCTTCGACAAGCTTTGTCTTCTTTTGTGTTTCAGCTTTCTCACGGGCCTCCGCCACGATCCGTTCGGCTTCCTTCTCGGCGGATTCTATCTGTGCTTCCGCGTCTTTCTTTCTCTGCTCCACACCTTTATTAAAGGCTGTCTTGTAAACGAGGAGCCCCGAGACTGCTGCGCCCAGAACGAGCGCGGCGACTATGAGCACTACCGCGACCCACAATTCCATGAAACCGTCCCTCCTTTTCGCATATTTCCGGCTTACACAGTACGCCATACAAATAATACGAAAGCAAGGAGAAACGCGGAATTATGGCGCACCGCACCCATAATCGCCGTTCACCCGATATCGTCAGCTTCTATCGTCAATACGCGCGCAGAACACCCACGTTTCCGCGCCCGTGTATCAATTAAAAGTAAAAAACTGTTGATCCTGCATTATCTGCATCGTGTGTATAATATGTAAACCAAGTTTGGTAAAAAATGATAAATATTCTGTATTACAGTCTCACGTTCGGAAACTGCTGAAATGTATTTGCATACAGACTTATTCACAGTATTAATTTTAATACATTTTTACCGAAATGTCAAGCCGTTTTTTGTTTTTTTTATAAAATTTTTTCACTTCACTTGACGAAATGATGTTAATATGATATACTATAAAAGTTAAATTACGCTTGCCGGCGTGATGGAATTGGCAGACGTGCCGGACTCAAAATCCGGTGGTAGCGATACCGTGCGGGTTCGACCCCCGCCGCCGGCACCAACCGAGTTTGCTCCGTGCAAAAACAGCGCTTTACGCACAATAAAATCACGCCATTAATATAGAGGTACCATGAAACGAGAGTACACGATCGCTGTATGCGACACTCAGAAATCCGATATATCGGCGCTTGAGAGCGCAATAAGCTCCTGGGCGGACAAGGACGGAAGCGACCGCGTCACAGCAGACACCTTCCGCGACGCCGCGGCACTTCGCAGCAAGCTTGCCGACGGGTACGGCGCCGATACATATATAATAACTATCCCCGCTCACGGCACTTCCGGAATAGAGCTCGCACGGCAGATACGCCTGCGCCAGCCCGATGTTCCCGTGATCATCATCGCGGCTTCAAGAACATTTGCTTACGAAGCTTATGAGCTCCACGCGATACGCTATCTCCTCGGAACGGAGGACACCGCGGAGCTGCGTTCCGCGCTCGACCTTGCGTATATGCTGTTCCGTGTGGCGCCCGCCGACACCGTTTCGGTGCGTCTTCCCGGCGAGACACGCAACATAAGCGCAGATGATGTGGTATATATCGAAAACAACGTGCGCTCCATGCGGTACATACTGCGCGACGGCTCCACGCTCACCGGCACCCGGCGGAATATTTCCTTCGAGTCTTATTTCGCGCCCCTGCTGCGTTCGGGACGTTTCGTACAGCCCCACAAGTCATTCATAATCAACATTCGCTATATCCGCTCACTGCACAGCAACAGCATATCAATGACCAACGGAGTTCAGATACCCATAAGCCGCAGACACATCTCAGAGGTGCAGGAGGCTTACAGCAAATTCGCAGGCTGACATATTTGTTGATTTCGCATATATCTTTCAACAGATACAGGCAAATAGCTACAAATAACCTATGTATCGGTTACAGTTTGGGTTTCGATCCGTGATTTTCTTGTCAACGGCAGTTACACTTCGATTTATTGAACAACAATATGTAACCGTTTTCCCGCAAAATGCTGTAAAAGCTGCACCCTGTTTTATTAAAACTTAATAAATTTACGGTTTTTCACAATTTTTTTTTAAAAGCTCTTGCAAATTTTTCCGTTTTGTTATATACTGATATTACGGAAAAAGAATAGCTGCTTTTTCCGCACCGTATATAACCCTGCGGGGTTATAAATAAAAATTTTTATCAAAAGGAGGAAAATACAATGATAAAGTATTTCCAGAAGCTCCAGGCTAAAAAGGGCTTTACACTCGTTGAGCTGATCGTTGTTATCGCTATCATCGGTGTACTTGCCGCAATCCTCATTCCGACAATGCTCGGATACGTTACAAGCTCCAGAGTTACATCTGCTAACTCTACCGCTGCTTCCCTGAAGAACAGCATCGATAACTTCCTTACCGACGCTGATACAGCAGGCTACGGCATGAAGCAGTCCAGCAACGCTCAGGCTGCTATCTTCGGTCAGATTGATGCAAGCGGTACTTGGACTCTTACACTTGGTAAGGGTTGGGCAGATCCCGAAAGGGGCAGCGCAGCTTTCAAGGTAAAGGCCAATATCGGTACTTGGAAAGAGGGTAGCTGCTCTACTGTAACTGGTACAAGCAAGAAGTCTGATTTTACAGATTTCAACGCAGTTTCTTATCTCGCACTCCAGCTCAGAAACCTCTTCCCGGATCTTAAGGGCGCATGCTTCACCGCTTACCTTGAGGGCGGCAAAACATTGTACCTCAGCTACACAGCTGATGCTACACAGGCATCTAACGGCACAGATGTTGACTGGCCGAACAAGTCCTGCTTCACAGCTAAGGCTTGCTCTTGGAACGGCACAACAGCAGGTGTATCCTCTAAGGGTTACATCATCGGTACTGCTCCCGCACTTACTCTTGGTTCTGCTGCTAACGGCTCTCTTGCTTCCAGCTTATTCCAGACAACATAATTTGTCTTTAGTAAGTTGAAAATAGCCAAGGGCTAACTAATTAAACAAATGTTCCCTGACGGGAAGATCTCGTCAGGGAATTTGTTGTAAATTACTTCTGATACCGATTACATTGAAACAAGAGAGTGTATTTAAATGAAAAAACAGCTTAATCCATGGATAGTAGCGGTCGTATTTTTAATATTTACGGCTGCGGGAATAGCATATACGGTCTTTTGTTTGAATGTTATCGATTTTTCTTTCACCGAGAGCGGTTCATACGGTTCCTCAGATAAGGTGACAGCGCAGTTGTCCGAGGATCACTCAATGAATGTGACCGACCGCGGCTCTGCGGATAAGCTCGAAGGGAAAACCGCATTCGTACTTATCTTTGCAGACGATAATGGCGGAAAATGGGACAGAAGCTCGGACTTCTTTTACGAATGCCGCCGTAATATGTTTGATCACATCATTGAGACAGCGGCGTGGCTCACCGCCCAGGGGGAAGCTTTCGGCAAAAAGCTCGAATTTGCTTACCCAGAGAACGAAAACGACAGCTTGCTTTACTATGACGCAGATATCGACACCCCTTCCATTGCAAACAGCACCGAAAGATATCACTTTGCGCACAGCGGCGAGAAAGTATGGGACTATATTGACTCAAATGTAAAAAACGACGAGATCAAGTCGTCGCTTAGCTGCGACAATGTTGTTTATCTTATCTGTACGACCTCAGATGAGATCGTCGCTTCTTCCGCTTTCGGAGTTTATGACCGTGATCTTGAAAAGCCGTATGAATTTGCGGTGCTGCATTTTTGCAGTGACAAGGATTCCTACACGGTCGCACCCTCGACAGTCGCGCATGAGACCCTCCACCTCTTCGGAGCCGCCGATCTGTACAAGGCAGATGTACTCGGTATAGGCTATCGTATTACCGATGAGGTCGTAAATTATGTCGGAACATACTATCCCGATGATATCATGTATTCCACATACGACGCTGTCACAGGAGTAAAGTATGAGGATAAAATAACACAGAAAATAACAGACGCGACAGCGTATTATCTTGGCTGGGGCGGCGCTGTATATGACGTTGACGCGCTTGGTCTGACCCACAGCCAATTTGATACAAAGACAGAATAAAGATAATTCGGAGCGGCAAAATTTTCCGCCGAGGCGGATATCGGCATTACCGATTTAATTTTTCTTTAATACCGCCGCTCCTTATTATAAATATTTTTTTAAGGAGGAAAACCAATGATATCCAAAATCGCCCGTTTACGGGCAAAAAAGGGTTTTACGATCGTTGAGCTTATTGTAGTCATCGCTATCATCGGTATTCTTACCTCGGTGATAGTAGCCGCAATGACCTACGACCGAAAGCCCGCAGTAGGAAAAGCAATGGCGAAGGATTCGTTCTATAAGATACAGGACTGCCTTGCCACTGTTCGTGTTGGCTTCCCGAACGCATTTGACAGCAGTCTCGATAAGATCGACGGTTTCTATTTTGAGATCGACGGTGACGGAAGACCCAATGTCATCGGCTCCGATGCAAACGGCAACGATCTTTACGAATGGGGAACATTCACAGGAGGCGGTACAGGAGGCGGAATAATCTCTACTACTACTATCGGAGCGCTTTCCGATGTGAGCTATTCCGGCACAGCTGCCGACGATCGCAATGCTATGGAAGTCAGACTACTTGATGCTTTCAAGAAGTATATTTCTTCAACCGAAAACATGAGCGGAACAATTTATGTAGTTGTTGACGGGTTCAAAGCCAAAGCTGCATATTGGACTGACAGCACTCATGCATTTGGAGGTACGGGTCTCCTCGTTGCAGACAATATTCTCGATACAGGGTATTATTTCTGCGCATACCCTATCCAGAACTCTTTCGAAGGGGCTCATGCATTTTCGGACATCTGATGATGTCTGACTGACCCGAGAGCGTCACGCTCTCACTATGGCGGTATTAAAGAAATGAAAAAACTGAAAAACAAGAAAGGCTTTACGTTGGTTGAGCTTATTGTCGTTATCGCTATTATCGGCGTTCTTGCGGCAATACTCATACCTACGCTTATGGGTTATGTAACGCGTTCTCATGTAAATAACGCGAACGCACTTGCCGGTAAGCTCCGTGACAATGTGACGTATTTCCTTACGCAGGCTGATGCCGACGGATATGGAATGTTCATGTCACATTCCGCGACCTGTGAGATCGAGATCACCGTCAACAACGGCGGCGACTGGAAGGTAGTCACCACAAATCACAATGCATTCGTAACTCACTTCAGCACCAAATGGTCGGGCTCAGGTTCCGGACATTTTGATGACAATAACGCGTCAAGCTCCAATGCCGAAGACAGACTTGCGTCCTATCTTGCAAATTCCTTCAGAGATTTCAAATACGGTTTTGCAAGAGTCAACCTCGTGGGCGGAGTATGCACTGCTGTATATGTGACAGATGAACAGGATACGGATCTTCCCGCAAGCTTAAACTTCCCGGCATTCGGTACGGAATCGGGCTGGGCAAGTCCTACCTATGAATGGAACGGTATCGATCAGGGGATCACCGAAACAGGCATTATTGTAGGCACATCACCTGTGCTGCTTTACGGTAAGAGCACACCGTAACAAACAGATAAGTAATAAAAAACCGCCGTATCTATCCGGCGGTTTTCTTTTTAGTATTCCCGACGGCAGGTCATCAGCCTGCCGTCTGTTCTTTTTTCTTTTTCCGTTTCCCGTATACGATCAGAGCCAAAGCCACGGTTATCACTATTGAGATCGCCGTTACTGTCATTGCGAGTGCAAAATGCGGATAAGTATATACGAGCCGTATTTTGTGCGTGCCGTCTGTGAGCGGGATACCGAGGAAGATGTCATTTGACTTGTAGATCTTCGTCACAACGTCATCGACATACGCCTTCCAGCCTACGTCATAAAGCATATTCACCGAAAGCACCTTGTCACCGGTGACTGTGATATCTCCTGTGAGCGTATTGGGAGCAAGCTCGATATTCTCCAGCGTTTCCTGTGTGCATTTTTCGTACGCGGCTTTGAATTCCGAAGCCGGTACAGCGGTGAGATACATATCGGTGTAAGCGATCGGCGATATGAAACTAAACGTTTTTACCGTATCGTCATAATGCCCCAGAGGAATATTGTATTTATCACTGTAAACTATCCACGGCCAATCATTCAGCTGATTGTTTATTAAAGATGCCACTCTGCGTCCGTCGTCCATAAGTATTATCGGATACTGGTGCGCGTAAACCTCAGACGCTTTGCACTCGACCCCCTCCAGCGTCAGGAAAAGGAAACAGTCCGAAACATCTTCGTTTACTGTTATATTATTATCAAAGCATTCTATACCGTATGTCGTTACTCCGCGTGATACCTTTTCATGTGTGATATCGACACGATGCGCGTATTCCTTTCCGCTTGGCGGCGCGCTCTCGGACAGCGGACTCCCGTCAAGATACACGGTATTCATCATCGCAAATGGGTATTCTGCGGTATTGAATGAATGGAATTCGTCCGCACCGATCACATCTGAATATGTGACACCCACAGGATATGCATACTTATTAAAATACAAATAGTATTTATTTTTCAGATTTGTCTCCAGTACAACGGGATCGCCCGTATCATAAAGATAATCAAATGATTCGGTAGAGAGCTCACAGTTTATTCCGAACAGACACTGAAGCGCGATATTACCGCCGAAATCCTCCATATTGACCTTCGAGAGGAACGAACAGTTGTCGATACCCGCACGATACATAAGGTTCATAAGGTTTCCGTTTATAACGCTCTGAAAAATATATACATTGGGAATACTGTACCTGAGCGATATATTTCTTTGCGGGTCAGTCTCAAATACGTAATATTGTCCCGCACCCTGTCCGTTTTCAGCAGAATCAGAACCGTTGTTATCGGTTTCGGAAGCCGTTTCCGCCGGGAACGGTATCTCCGGGTCGATACTGTCGTCGCCGTCTTCATCATCAGACTCCTGGTCATCGTTTTGTTTCATCATACGTCCCGTATCATTTACCATTGATATCCTTCCAAAGACATTGTCCGCGGTATGCTCCTTCAATACATTGTTTATTATCGTAAAATCATTTTTCATATCATCGATAGGTACTATCGGATGCTTCTGCGGCAGGAAAAAGAAAACAGATGTAACAATGATCGAGATGCTAAGCAAGGCGCTCGTTATACGCTTACAGCCGAACCTGTAATACAGCCAGACCGCAACAAGAGTAGAAGCGCAGGCGATAGATGTAGGCACCGGGAAAAAGACACCGTTGGAAATAACACCGAAGGTCACAGCCATAAAGACCGCAAAACCAAGAAACGGCACGGCGAGGCGTACAGCCTTATGCTCCGCGTAGAGCCGTGCTATCCTTGAACCAAGCTTGCATATAAGCTTATACAGCGGAGTTATGGCAGTAAGGATAAGAACCGCACTGATGAATAACGCAGCTGCTTCAAGGCACTGGATAACTATAAGAGTGAAATATATCGTCAGAACAACGGTAAAGGTTATAGCTTGTTTTTTGTCGGTATTACCAAGCTCCTGCATCGTTGAGATGCCGATATAGGCAAGAAGCGCAGAGGGTATGAACCCCCACCGGCAAAGATCATACTGGAAACCGTTCAGACCGTAGTAGATCACGGGCATGGCAACGAGTACCAGCATCACCGACAGATACACCTGATATTCCTTTTTGCTCTTGCTGTTTACAATGAAATACACTATAAGCGGCAGCACCGCAGTACATATACCGGTCTGACCGCCTTCACGCCTTACCAGATAATCTGCGACCAGTGCCGGAGAAGGTGTCAGCATCTCCGAAAGCGAAGTGCCGCTTCCGATAGTTCTTGCGCTCCCGAAAAGATCTATGATCCCGGGAATAAAGAAGAAACCTGCGATGCCGATACCGAGAATTACCAGGGAAAAGCCTTTGATAAATCCGATGCCGAGGTTTTTGAAATAGTTCTCCTTATACACATAATGCACGCGGATCATCGCGAAAAGCACCACGAAAGGTATGGTATAAACAAGGAACGGTAAGCCGCCCAGAGAAAGCCATGCAACAGTAAGAAGAAACTGGATAAAGCCCTTTTTCGAGATGACCTTGTCAATACCCGCGATAAGAAGCGGGAAGGCGATATACATATACAGGAACTGCTGGTTGTACAGCGCCGTGAAGAACATATTGATACAGAATACATAGAAAAGCGAAAAAAAGCCCGAAACAATGCTGTCCCTTCTGAAATAGTGACACATATACAGGAACGAAATACCGGATATGTATGCAAGCAGTACGGTACCCATACCGTAAAATGTCGGGACGCCCTCCTCGGAGACAAGTGACACAAAAACATAGTACGGAAGTGCGGGCAGGAAGTCTCCGATCGTCATGATAGTTGTCGAGCCATAGCTGTGCATGAAGTTCATCATCGGAAAAGTCGGAGAGCCTTTTGAAAGAGTATCAAAAAACGTTATAAGGTTTCTTCTGAATTCAAGGAGAAACGGATAGTACTGCGAAATACCGTCAGACGCGAGCAGCGACCTCGTTTCTATTATGGTCGGCAGTAAAAAAAACAGAAAATACCCTGTGAACATCAGAGTATAGATCATTAATCCGGTAAAGAACGCTCTTTTCCTCGTTTTGGAAACGAACGAATATGCTCGTCCAAGCCCGTCGTCCGCTTTCCTCAGTATGTTTGTCATTTTATTTCACCTGTTTCTGTAAAATTCCCGCACACATTCTATTACGTATGCCTGGTCGCTTTCGGAAAGTCCGTAATACATCGGAAGCCTTACGAGCCTGTCGCTTTCCTTCGTGGTATATATGTCCCTGCCGCTGAAACGTCCGTATTTCTTTCCCGCAGGAGCCGAGTGCAGCGGAACGTAGTGGAACACCGCAAGCACGCCTTTCTCCTTTAAGAACGCGATAAGCGCCGTTCGCTCGCCGAGATCCTTCGCTTTTATATAGAACAAATGCCCGTTGCAGGTGCAGTGGTCGGGGATATGCTGAAACTCCACCAGCCCACGCTCCGCAAGGTCGGCAAGCTCGCTGCGGTATGTCTGAGCGCATTTCACTCTCGCGGCGGTGATCTCGTCGGCAAGCTCAAGCTGCGCCCACAGATACGCACAGCACAGCTCCGACGGCAGATAGGACGAGCCTGCGTCCTGCCAGGTATATTTATCGACCTGACCGCGGAAGAACCTGCTGCGGTCGGTTCCCTTTTCACGGATCACCTCGGCGGTTTCAATGTCGCTTTCACAGTTGACGAACAGCGCTCCGCCCTCGCCCATTGAGAAGTTCTTCGTCTCATGGAAACTGATACAGCCAAATCTTGACAAAGTGCCGAGAGGCTTTCCCTTATAGAATGACTGTGAGCACTGCGCAGCGTCCTCAACGACGCTTATGCCGTAATGCTCCGCGAGCGCGTTTATCTCGTCCATTTCACAGCCCACGCCGCCGTAATGCACAGGAACTATTACCTTTGTCCTGTCGGTTATCGCCTGCTCTATCAGCTTTTCGTCGATATTCATGGTGTCCGGGCGGATATCCGTGAACACGAGCGTCGCTCCGCGTATCGCAAAAGCGTCGGCGGTAGATGCGAAGGTGAACGAAGGAAGTATCACCTCGTCGCCCTCCTTTATCCCGCACAGCAGCGCCGACATTTCCAGCGCATGGGTACAGGACGTGGTCATCAGCACACGGGAGCCTGTACGCTCACCGAGCCATGCCGAGCATTTCTTTGTAAACGCGCCGTCGCCGCATATCTTATGCGAATCTATCGCCTGTTTTATGTATTCCGTTTCCTTCCCCGTAAAGGGAGGGACGTTGAATGGGATCATTCTTTCGCCTCCGTTTATTCGCTCAGTGACAGTATGTATTTCCCGTAGTCGGTGTTCTTTAAGCTCTCGCCCAGCCTCATCATCTGCTCGTAGGTAATGAGCCCGCGCCGCCACGCTATCTCCTCTATGCAGGAAATGTAGAATCCCTGCATATCCTGCACTGCCTTGATGAACTGCGCAGCTTTGAGCATAGCGTCGGGGGTACCTGTGTCGAGCCATGCCATACCGCGCCCGAGAAGCGTCACGTCCAGCTTTCCGAGTTCGAGATAACGGCTGTTCACCGCGGTTATCTCAAGCTCTCCTCTCGCGGAGGGCTTTATTTCCGCGGCAATATCCACAACGCTGCTGTCGTAGAAGTACAGTCCCGGCACCGCAAGGTCGGACACGGGATGCTCGGGCTTTTCAACAATTGATACAGCCTTTTTGTTCTCGTCTATCTCCACTACACCGAAAGCTTTGGGGTCTTTGACCGGGTAGCCGAATATCATCGCGCCGTCAAGCCGTGCCATTGCTTTTTCAAGTATCAGCGTAAGGTCGCGGCCGTAGAATACGTTGTCGCCTAATATGAAACAAACGCTGTCCGAGCCTATGAATTCCCTGCCTATGATGAATGCCTGGGCAAGTCCGTTGGGCTCGCTCTGAGTCTTGTATTCGATGTTAAATCCGACGCGGCTCCCATCCTCAAGAAGCTCGCGGTACAGCGGAAGGTCATGGGGCGTGGTTATCACAAGGATATCACGTATCCCCGCCAGCATAAGCACGGAAAGCGGATAGTATATGAGCGGCTTGTCATAAATGGGAAGAAGCTGTTTCGACACAGCGCGCGTTGAGGGATAAAGACGTGTTCCCTTTCCGCCTGCCATTATTATACCTTTCACCGCGGTCCCCCCTTGCGAGACGTCGTAAATTTTACGACTATAGTTATTGGTATTATACCACAAAACCGCCTCAATGTCAACATCACAGCATAATATGCACCGCCGCGGCGCTCACCAGCGCACAGACAAGGTCGCCCGTCAGCGCCGCCGCGAGAGCATAGCGGGTCTTTTTTGCGCTCACTGCGGCGAAATACACCGAAAGCGTGTAGAATGTTGTCTCACTGCTCCCAAGAATTACCGACGCTACCCGCCCCGGGAAACTGTCGGGGCCGCAGGAATCAAGTATCTGCTCGAAAAGCGCTATCGAGCCGCTCCCCGACAAAGGACGAAGCAGCAGCAGCTCTCCGCATTCCGGCGGGAACCCCACCGCTCCGAGCAGCGGCGCAAGCAAGCCCGTTATCAGCTCCGCACCGCCCGAAGCGCGGAAAACTCCCACAGTCACCACAAGGCAGAAAAGCGACGGGAATACGTCATACACTGTGCGGAGCCCGTCCTTTACGCCCTCGGTGAACTCCGCGAATACATCTGTCTTTGCGCAAACGCCGTAAATAAGCACCCCGGCGAATATCAGCGGGACTATAAGGTCGGAGAAGTTCATAAAGCCCTCCTTTTCCGCAGGTGCCGCAGCACGTATGCCGAAACGAGCGCCGCGGCAAGCGCCGACACCGACGCGACCCACACGCACGGCAGTATCTCCATGGGCGCAGCCGAGCCGTGGGCGAGCCGCATAGCCGCCGCGGTGGTGGGAATGAGCTGTAAGCTCGCGGTATTCATCACCGCAAGGGTTATCATGTTGTCCGAAGCATACTCCGGGTGCGGGCTGCGCTCCTCACGCTCTATCTCGCGCATGGCGGCAATGCCGAAAGGCGTTGAGGCGTTGCCGAGCCCTAAAATGTTCGCCGTGATGTTGAGAGTTATGTACTCCATGGCGCGCCCGTCCCTTTTCAGCCCGCCAAAAAGCTTTGACAGAAGCGGCGCGGACAGCTTCGCAAGCTTTCCCGTGAGCCCCGAGCTCTGCGCCACCCGCATCAGCCCGCTCCACAGCGCTATCACTCCCGTGAGCGTTATCGCCAGTGTCACGGCGCTCCCGCATTCCGCAAGGAACGCCGATGACAGCTCGCCCATTCTTCCCGTGCAGGCAGCGAACACCACCGACAGCGTGATAAGCGCTGTCATTACCCATTTCATCATTCTTACCACCCCTATATCCGAATTGCGTACGTCCGCACGCTGTTCAAATATATGAATGGCGGAGCGCCTGTCATACGTCATTTTCGCCGAATACCGCGCTTTTCGCCCCCGACAGTATCATATCAGCCAAAGGCTCCTCGATGCGCCGTACTATCGTGCGGTACAGCTCCCGCGCGCCGTAAAGCTCGCTGCTGCCGCTGCGGGCAAGCTTTGCCACTGCCTCGTCCGTGACAGAGAGCTGTACTCCCGCGGCTTTTGCGCGCTCTGCAAGCTCCTGCGTCATTCCGCGGCAGATAAGCTCAAGGTCACGCTCGCCAAGCCGCCGGAACACCGCTATTCCGTCCGCGCGGTTGATGAACTCGGGTCGGAAAGCCTTGCGTAGCTCACCGCGCACCGCGTCCTCAAGCCCGTCGTTTTCCCCGGAAATAAAGCCGAGCGGGCGGTTTTTATCGCTGTACGCCGACGAGCCGATGTTCGTGGTCATGATTATTATGCAGTGTTTAAGGCTCACCTTTACGCCGTCCGCGGAGGTAAGATGACCCTCGTCAAGCGCCTGGAGCAGCAGGTCGGGTATGTCGGGGTGCGCCTTTTCTATCTCGTCAAACAGCAGAACGCTGTACGGACGGCGCTTTACCGCCTGTATCAGCCGCCCGCCGTCTTCATATCCCACATACCCCGCCGGCGCGCCGATAAGCCCGGAGATACTGTGCTTTTCCATGTACTCCGACATATCAAATCGTATCAATGCGTCATCTTTGCCGAACATTGCCCGGGAAAGTGCCTTTGAAAGCTCGGTCTTGCCCACACCCGTAGGTCCCGCAAAGATGAAGCTCCCTATGGGACGGTCGGGGCGGGAAATGCCCGCTGTACTGCGCTTTATCGCGGATACCACCGTGTCTATTGCCGCGTCCTGTCCTATCACACGTTTTTTAAGCTCCGCCGCAAGCCCCGACACCCTTGCGGCATCATCACTGCCAAGCTCGGGAGCGGGTATTCCCGTCATATCGCTTACCGCGGCGGCTATGTCGGCGGCAGTCAACGTGTACCTGTCGTTGCTTTCACGGCTTTTTCCAAGTTCCGAAAGCTCCGACTGTACTTCCCTTTCGCGGTCACGTATGCCCGCCGCCCGCTCAAAATCCTGTGACAGCACGGCGTTCTCCTTCTCAACGGAAAGGGCATTTAGACGGAGCCGCAGTGCCGCTTCGTCATTACAGCTCCCCGCGGACTGCATACGGGCGGCGGTGCAGCTTTCGTCTATCAGGTCTATCGCCTTGTCAGGCAGCCGCCTGTCCTCGATGTACCGCACCGAAAGCTTTACGGCAGCCTCTATCGCATCGTCGGAGATAGTTACTCCGTGATGCTTCTCCCAGCGAGGGCGCAGTCCGCGAAGCATAGCGACAGCCCCTGCTTCGTCCGGTTCCTCAACATAAACCGGGCGAAAGCGTCTTGCAAGCGCCGCGTCCTTTTCGATGTACCGACGGTACTCGTCTGCGGTGGTCGCGCCGATAACGCGAATCTCTCCGCGGGCAAGGGCGGGTTTGAGTATGTTCGCCGCGTCGATAGCACCCTCGGCGGCACCCGCCCCGACTATGGTGTGTATCTCGTCGATGAAAAGCACGGTGTTGTCCGAGCCGCTCACCTCGTCAAGAACGCTCCTGATGCGCTCCTCGAAATCTCCGCGGTATTTCGCGCCCGCAACCATGGACGGTATATCGAGGCTGAATATCCTCACCCCGCGAAGCTCCTCGGGCAGCGTCCCCGCAGCTGCGGCAAGCGCTATCCCCTCGGCTACGGCAGTCTTGCCCACGCCGCTCTCGCCGATAAGGCAGGGGTTATTTTTCCTGCGGCGGAGAAGTATGCGCACAGCGGCGGCTATCTCACTGTCGCGGGCAGTCACGGGGTCTATGCCGCCGCTGCGTGCAAGCGCCGTGAGGTCGCGTCCGTAGCGTTCGAGCGTACAGGTGCGGTATTCGCGGTCGGGAGCGCGGTTGGTCTCGCAGTTCCTCGGCGCTCCCGCACATTCTCGTGCAAGCTGCTTTACGTCCGCGCCCAACTCTTTCAGAAATACTGCCGCACAGCAGCTCTCGTCATTCAGCACCGACAGAAGTATGTGCTCCGTCCCCGCAAGCTGTCTGCCCGCGTCACGCGACGCACGAAGAGCGTTGTCAAGGATACGGCGGCTCCTCGGAGACATATCCGCCGTTGTCAGCCGCGCGGACACGCCCCTTCCTGTCGTAAGCTCCATTTTCCGCATGATGTCCGCGCCGCGTATGCCGTATTTGTCCAGCGCGGTGTATGCCGCACAGCCCTCCTCGCAGAGAAGCCCGTACAGGATATGCTCGCTGCCGATATACGTATGTCCGAGCTCCATTGCCGTATCGCTGCCCTTGTTGAGCGCCGCGCAAGCCCTTTTCGTAAAGCCTTTGAAATCCGTCATATCATGCCTCCGCAATTTTTTTTCGACGGACGAGTTGATTTTTTCGCCGTCGGGTAACATTTTCCGCACACTGTCATATATTGTAGTATGAAACGTTTCATAAATCATTAATCAACGGAGGAACGAATTATGTGCGGAAATAACAACTGTACGCTCATTATCATTATCCTGCTTATCCTCTGCTGCGGCTGCGGCAATAACGGGATACTCGGCGGAAACTGCGGCTGCGGCAACAACTGCGGTTGTGACAACAACTGCGGCTGCGGCGGCAACAACGGCTGCTGCTGAACACGGCGCTAACGAAAAAGGGGGCTTCAAAGCCTCCTTTTTTGTTTGTCCGCAGCGGCATATATTGACAAAAAATGTCGATTTATGGTATAATTGATATATTATCCATAACAGGAGGAATTCAATAATGCCAGACCCGAGAGTAGTTAAGATACTGAAGAAGGAAACCTATCCGACATATCAGTTTCATTCATTTGTGAGCTCTGACCGCATGAAACCGGACGAAGTGTTCAGACGTTTGGTTTATATGTTTGTTTACTGGGTGTATCAGAGAATGAAACAATCTGATTGTTTCAATGAGCTGTCGGACGACATTAAAAGCATCCTTGAACCTGCGCGTGAGACTGCTGAAGACAAGGAGAACAAAATATCGTTTGCGGGCAGGGAATACCCTGCGGACAAGCTTGCCTCTTTCTCATCGGACGGCTCGGTACAGCTTGAATGTGTTTATCTGAAAACAGACGGAAGCGACAAGGAACAGCCGCTTGAAGTCTGGTCGCTGAAGCTCAGCGAGACACACAGCGGACTTACGGACAGGGACGGCAATGTCACTGAAAAAGCAGTCCCGGGCAGGACGCTCGATACAGAACTCTCTGTGCGCAGACATGAAACGTGTGTGGAATTCGGCACAAGAACAATGGTGACAGAACCCGTAACACCGAAAGCCCCAAGATGCACAGTGATACGTCCCGCCTATATCCGCTATATTTTTGAAGACCCGGAGCTTAAGCTTTTCCACAGATCGGTTATATACGACAACGTATCCCCCGATCTTCTCTATTATGACAATATATATGACGATATATATTACGATATATACGATGAATATTCCGAGGAACAAGCAGAAGAATACGAGCAGTATTTAGCGGAAAACGAGGATCTGCTTGATTATCCCATTGATGAAAATGATTTTATCACTTATGGAAATGATCTTCGGCTTCCGTACCGCATGAGCCATGACACGGGTGAAGAAAAGACTGTTGACTTCAATATATCCCAAAAAGAATATATAATAAATGACCAAGAGAAGCTAAAGACTCTGAGCGTGTTATTAACCGACGATTATCTTGATCTTCCCATACTTATAGCCGCGGACAGCGGATACACAGAGGACTCAGACGGAGCGGACGGCAGCAATGGCGATGGAGATACAACCGACACCGACAAGACCGAAGAACTGACGTTTTTAAGCGGAGGGACAGATAACACATCATTCGGAGCTATACGGCGTTCAGCCTCTTTTTCCGTTCTCGGGGGGCAAAAACTCCCCGACATCACTTTCGAGAAAAGTATTAATAAGAACAACCGTCAAATATCTGTAAAAGTCATACACAAAAAAAGTAAAGACAAACATAAGAAACCCGTCAGACCCGAGCGCGTAAAACAGGAACCGTTCAACTTCACTTACTTCATGTCAAAGTATTTCGGCTATGTGATACCTGTGTTTATCCCGGAGAAATATATCGGTGAGTTCAATAAAATGACAAGCTTCAATCTGAACAGTAATGAAGCGCTCATACTTAAAAGAGGCATTGTATATAGAGTATATAACTATAACGAGACTGATATACAAAAACTGTCAGACAGTGCGGAAGAACTGCTTCGCACCCTTATTTCATGGGACGATTCCGATTTCGGTGACACCATGTTCTGCAGCCGCGCCCGCCGGTTTGAGCTCGACCTTGCGTTCTCGTCCGCAAGCACTGCCGAAGAAAAGATAAACGCGCTGAAAAGAGAGAACGAACAGCTGAAAAAGGATCTCATCGGATACAAGCAAAGAAATACCGCAAGTCAGGAGCAGAAAAAAAGCTTTGCACAGATAAGCAGCGATATTAATAAGGCAAAAAAAGAGATCGAGGGATTACGAAACGAGAATGAAAAACTGAGTGAGACCATTGCCTTAGAACAGTTCAAACTTAATAAGGCGAATAAAGACTTCAATTTAATGAAAGAGCTGTATGATACCGCAATTTCGTTTCCGACGCGGCGGGAGGATATCTGCGAATGGGCTGAGAATAGATTCGGAGACACTATCATTCTTATCGAAAGCAGTCTCAACGAAAGCATGAATGACTATACAGGCTCACTGGATATAACGGCAACGGCTTGTTTCGCGTTATGCTACCTTGACGCTGCCGCGCACGCGCGCACGTGCGGTGCCGACGATCCCGACAAAGAGAAGTGGGAGACGACAGCAGATTGGTACGCGCAAAAAGGCGAATTCAACGTGAAAAGAGGAAATGACGGAAAGCTCCAATACTGGGTAAAGAATGATGTCGGCAAATCGGTGACAGATCCTCATACTAAAAGATTCTATAATATCAAATACGGCAATGATGTTTTTAAACTGAACGATCATTTAAAAAAAGGCAATAAAAACGGCGATCTTATCCGAGTATATTTCAATTGGGAGGACGACAGAAAAAAATACGTGGTCGGGCATATCGGAGATCATCTTCCTACTATCAGCTATAGCTAATAGCAAAAGGCTGTCATGCGATAAGCATGACAGCCTTTCTTCATTCGATGTATTTCTTCCATTCCCGTATGCGAGCTTTCATTCCCGCAATGTCGAGCACGCCGTATGCAAAGCCTTTTCGCACAAGCTCCGACGGTACGTACTCATCGTACTTCTCGAACAGCGGGACCTCGTCGGGATATACAAGCTCAAGCGGGTCGATGTGCTTTTCGGCTTCTTCGGTGACAATCCTGAAAAATTCCTGCGCGTTCGCGGTCATGGTGAACTCAATGAAATACGGGCGTGACGGGTCGAGCGACTTTATGCCAAGCTCATTCCCGCAGCGGAGCTTCAGAAACCTCTCCAGCGCAAGGAACGCATACGTCCCGAGCCACGGGAACAGCGCCCACATCCGCCCGCCGAGATTTATCAGCGGCAGCTCGGTAACTCCCGATGCCCGCGCCGAATATCGCGCTTGTGCGAGCCGCTCCACCGCGTTCTTCATAAGATACGGGTATCCCTTGTCCTCGCGCAGAACATCACGCATACGCAGCAGTATCTTCGTGTTTATGTCCCCGGGGCAGTCCCCGAAATACGCAGGCACCTTGCCCTTGACGGGCTCACAGTAAACCAGATGCCGCTTGTGGTCAAGCTCAGTCACTATCCACACGTGACCCGCTATCGCTATCTTCTCACCCGGAGGAGGCGGCATGACTATGGTACCGAGCTCCTGCGACTCGCTGCGCACGGTATATTCCTCGTTCTCCCGGAACACCGCGTAGAACTTGAATGAATTCACCACCCGCTCCCCCGCAAGCCCTACTATAAGCCCGCCCTCGTCGGTACGCTGGATATGGTCTGTCTCTGTCAGATGCCGCAGCAGCAGCCGAAGGTCATCTTTCGTGATCATGTGGAAGTATTTCAGCGTCAGCACGCGCTCCGCAAGCTGCGGCGGCGTAAGCTCACCGCTCGACGCGAGTGTGCTCATGACCTGGTGGTAAAGCAGGCTGTATGGGTACCTGTCAAGCCGCGGCGGCTCCACCCAGCGCTCCTCGATATACACCTGCACCAGCGCTATGCCCTGCAGGAGCTTCCACGGCACAGTCTCCGGCAGCATCGTCCGCGGCTCGGGCATTTCCTCCCGCATGACGAACCACATCTCCGGCGGAAGCTCACGGCGTCCCGTCCTTCCCATTCTCTGGAGGAATGACGAAACGGTGAACGGCGCGTCTATCTGGAACGCGCGTTCGAGCCGCCCTATGTCTATGCCAAGCTCAAGCGTCGCCGTCGTCACCGTGGTCATATATACGTCCTCGTCCTTCATGGCAGCTTCCGCTGTCTCGCGGTAGGACGCCGACAGGTTCCCGTGGTGTATAAGGAACCTGTCGGGCTCGTGATTGGCTTCGCAATAGGAGCGCAGCGAGGTGGTCACGGCCTCGCACTCTTCTCTGGAATTTACGAATATAAGACACTTTTTCCCTTTTGTATGCTCGAAGATGTAGCCGATTCCCGGGTCGGCGTTCTGCGGAGCCGTGTCCGTCGGCTCGTCAAGCTCCGGAAGAGCGCCGTTGTCCGTCTTTTCCGCACCCGCCTGTACATCGGAGATGTAGAAGTGCTCCATGGACAGCCGCCATTTCACGCCTTTGGAGTCTATGCGCGGTATGACCGTCCGTCTGCCCGTTCCTGCCGACAGGAACTCGCCCGTGGCCTCAAGGTCTCCTATGGTAGCCGACAGCCCTATGCGCCGCGGATTAACCCCCGCAAGCTTCGACAGCCGCTCGATAAGGCACAGCGTCTGACCGCCGCGGTCGCCGCGCATAAGCGAGTGTACCTCGTCTATCACCACGAACCGCAGGTCACCGAAAAGCTTCGGTATCATGGAATGCTTTCGTATCAGCATGGCTTCGAGGGACTCCGGCGTTATCTGCAGGATACCCGACGGCCGCTTCATCATCTTGTCCTTGTGGGACTGTGAAACATCGCCGTGCCAGTGCCATACAGGTATCTCCGCCTCGGCGCACAGGTCGTTCAGACGCGTGAACTGGTCGTTTATCAGAGCTTTCAGCGGTCCAATGTAAATCGCACCCACAGAGCGCGGCATATCCTCTGAAAAAAGTGTGAGTATGGGAAAGAATGCCGCTTCGGTCTTTCCCGACGCCGTAGATGCGGACAGCAGCACGTTATCGTCGGTGCCGAATATCGCATCGCCGGCCGCAGCCTGTATCGCCCGGAGCGACTCCCAGTTGTTACGGTAGATGAAATCCTGCACAAAAGGCGCGTATCTGTCAAAAACGTTCATATCTCAAACTCCGCAAAGCTGTCGTCGCTGCCTTCACCGTCCCCGCCGGGTATGGGTTTCGAGTAGTTTATCCCGCCCGACGCGATAAACTCCGCCACATTGAGCTGCGGGTTCTGCATGATTATATCAAGCAGCTCTATAAAGTCGCGTATCACCTCGCGGGGAGTGATGTGGGAATCCGAGCCTATGCGTGAGAACTCGGTCTTGATGAACACGATAAGGTCGTCCTGGGTGACTGTGCGTTCATACCCGAAAAGCTCGGCGTGTATCTCCGCAAGCTTCTCTGTCAGCACCAGCATCTCCTCGTAGGTGAGCGGGCTCAGATGTATCACAGGCGCCAGCATATCCTTTATTCCCTCGCGCCCGAAGCGCCCCTCCGCGAGCCGCGAACGCAGCGCTTCATAGCTGTAAACACCGCGGCGGGTGTCCTCGATGCACTGGGGCGTACCGCCCATGATGATGCCGAGGTATTTCGCCTTGCCCTGAAGGGTGTCGTTATACATCGTGAGTATCTTTTCATAGTTATACTGGCGGGTTATTGCGTTGGGTATCTTGTATATGTTCACAAGCTCGTCGATAAGCACCAGCAGCCCGCTGTACCCGGCCATTTTAAGAAACGACGCGAACAGCTTGATGTACTCGTACCAGTCGTCATCGGTGATGATGATATTCACGCCCAGCTCGGTCTTTGCTTCCGTCTTGGCGGCGTACTCGCCGCGAAACCACTTCGCGACCTTCGCCTTGCCCTCGTCGTCACCGTTCACACAGGCATGATAGTACACCGTCAGCAGCTTCGCAAAATCGAAACCGTGCACCATTTCGCTGAGCGAGCCCATGACCTCGTATATCTTCGCCTCCACAGCCTTGCCGAACTCGGGAGTGTCGGGTGACAGCCCGCCCGCGGCAGTCTCGGTGCGCACGCCGCTTATCCAGCGGTCAAGTATCAGCGTCAGCGCGCCGCCGTCGGGACAGGTCTTGGTGGACATATTGCGTACAAGCTCCTTGTAGGTGGCAAGCCCCTGACCTTTTGTACCCTGCAGCCTGCGCTCGGGTGAAAGGTCGGCATCAACGACCACAAATCCCCTGTCCATAACGTGTGAGCGTATGGTCTGAAGCAGAAAGCTCTTTCCGCTTCCGTATTTCCCGACGATAAAGCGGAATGACGCACCGCCGTCCGCTATTATCTCAACATCGTGCAGAAGCGCGTCTATCTCCGTCTCACGCCCGACCGTGATATACGGCAGCCCGATACGCGGCACAACGCCGCCCTTCAGCGAATTTATCACCGCCGATGCTATTCGTTTGGATATCTTCATTCGGGTATTGCTCCTTTCAGCTCCTGTTCGTAATCCTCAATTACCGCGGGAGTGCCGCCGTTCATGTCAAGCACCGTGTCGCAGAACATATCGAACAGCTTCTCGTTTATCGCGTCCGCAAGCAGCGTCGGTACAGCTCCCGACGGCAATTCCGCGCCGTACAGAAGATGCCGCAGATACGCAA
The DNA here is from genome assembly GCA_017635675.1 of Ruminiclostridium sp. Classification (GTDB taxonomy): domain Bacteria; phylum Bacillota; class Clostridia; order Oscillospirales; family Ruminococcaceae; genus Ruminiclostridium_E. Next base: position 16,522 of record JAGBLA010000123.1, on the reverse strand, counting down.
GCTCCTCCGCGGTAAGCGGCAGTTCGCTGCTTTCCGACGTATCCGGCTCTTCCCCGGGCTCCGCTATGGCAGGCTCCTGCTCAAAGACAGGTTCGTCCTCCTCCACCAGCAGCTTGTCACGGGTGATGTCCGCGGCGCTTCTGATACTGCCGAGTTTCGACACATCAATGACTATCCTGTCCGCTTCTGCGCGTTTCTTAGCCTGTGCGAGCTCGTCCAGCGCCCGTTCTATGACTGCTGTTTCGGCTTTCGTGGCAGTGCTCCCGCCAAGCTTTGTCTTTGCCCCGAGCTTTACGCGGATAATGCACTCCGCCGAGCGCAAAAGCTCACCAAGCCGCTTATTTGCGCTGCGGTTGGTATGGTAGGTGTCAAGGAACCACACGCCGTACCTGTTGATATAGCGCCGTATCCCGTTGACAGTGTACTCACGTGCGGAGCTCTCAGACCTGTCATAATAGAGCGCTCCGCGGAACATATAATAATTGCATTGGACGCGGTGACCGAAGATACGCGTGAAAAGCGTTTCCTCGCCGTTCCTTCCATAGTGCGCGTCAAGCGCCCTGTACGCCGCGCACATCGCTTCCGCGAAGTCCTCGGGGCGCTGCTTGCGGAAAGCCGAACGCTCCAGCTTATAGGACGACAGGAGCGTCAGCGCGGAGTAAAGCTCGCTGTCGGTGCGCTCCGTACATTCCATAAGAACTTCCATAGCCTTGTCCGCCTGTATCTCCGGGTCATCGTCCAGCAGCGACGCCGGCAGTCCGTTGACTACGACAAGGTCGCGCAGCCACACGCTCATGCTTTTCGCGAGCCCTTCCTTTTCCGGATAGTCCTTACGCACTTTAAGCAGCTTTTCATGCGCGTCCATGGGGTCTGCGGCACCGACACCGTTTATAAGCTCATAGCAGTACAGCTGTATAAACGGCTCCGGCGCAGGCGTGACCTCGCCCGCCCGGTAGTGTTTGCGCCAGGTAAAATAGCCGCGGAGCCGCTTATTGCTCAGATCCGAGTAAGTCAGGACAAATAAGCTGAAATCGCCCTCATATTCACACTCGTCCTCATAGTTCTCCATGAGCTTTGCCTGATCGTAAAAGCGCTTCTCAAGCGGCTCAAACTGCTCAAGCATACGATATTCAAGCTCCCGCAGCTCGGTAAACCCGGACTTCTCCTTCTTCTCCGGCGGCGGCTTCGGGATATCCGAGCCCTTGCGGAGTATAGGGACATCGGTATATACCTTTTCGTCAAAATTGCCGCTTTTGCGCAGATTTTCGCCTATCTGCTCCAGCAGCTCGCTTATATCCGGCATGGGCTCACCTCCCGTCAATAAAAATGATTTCCGCATAATGTCAATGCATCATGCGGAATAACGCTGTCATTTACCGCTGTCGGACAGCCAGCCGGGCTTGTATATCCGGTTATCGAGCCCGAAGGGACGCTTTTCGGTCACCGTACACGGCTCCAGCAATGCGTAATTGTCCTCGCAGGCGTAGATCTTTGCGTCCATGTTGTCGATATAGTGAAGCGCGAACGCCTCCGCGGTCGCGGGGCAGACTACCGTTCCCCACTCCTGCATACCGTGATGTGACAGTATCATGTGGACAAGCAGCTTTACCTTTTCGGGAGGACAGTTCGTGTTGTTGGCTTCGGACCGCACATAATTCGCGCCTATGTAGAGATGCCCGTAGAGCACTCCCACAGGGTTTTCCGAGGCATCGCCCATTTCGTTGGTGTCGTATTCCCATATCTTGCCTATGTCATGCAGCGCCGCGCCGCATACCATAAGCTCGCGGTCGAGTATGCCGTAAACTCCGCACAGCGCGTCCGCAGACTTCACCATACGGTAGGAATGGTACAGCAGCCCGCCCTTGATATTGTGGTGCATAGTTATCGCCGCAGAGGAAGTCATGTAGGCTTCCTTGTTCTTTTCGAGTATCCCGAGAGCAAGCTCCGCCAGCGGTACGTGTTCGCCGTCATTCTGCGCGCTTGCACGTATTATAGCGCATATCTCGTCATACATCACTCCGCAGTCTATCGGGGGCATTTTTACAAAATCATCGGGAGTGATACTCTCGTCCTTGCAGGGACTTATATCTATGATATTGAAGAATTCGCCGTTCTTCACCAGCTTGACGGTCACTACACTGCCCTCTTCCACACCTTTGCCTCTGAGGTTTTCACAGGTCTCGTCGAACCGGTTGATCAACTTCTTTCCCGTGCCGTCAGAAAGCCCGAGCTTAACGTAAGGCTTTCCGTTGGAAGCCGTTGCGTCCTCCATGCTCATAACGAGAAGCGGGCGGGTGAACTTCTCGCCGTTTACCGCTTTGGCGAGTTTTATATAGCTTTCAAGATCTGCCATGATTTTCTCCTTTTTCCGAAACAATTACTCACTTTATCATTATATCACGCTCGGCGGCTTTTTTCAATAAAAAAATCGCAAAATGTCCGACTTATACATAACAGCAAACAACTTAACAAAAAAGCAGACCCGTTTCTCACGAGTCTGCTGTATTATCGGGATCCGGTTCTTCCCGTTTCTCACCGCTTGCCGCCTGAGACAAGCGGGAGAGTTATGATTATTTCTGTTCCTTCGCCCTGTTCGCTGCTGACATCTATGCTGCCGCCGTGTATGCGCACTATCTCGTCCGCTACCGCAAGCCCTATGCCCGAGCCGCGGACGGTATTATTCGCCTTGTAGAACTTCTCCTTGATGTGCGGAAGGTCGGAGGGCGCTATGCCAACGCCGTCGTCCTTGACGGAGATACTTATCCTGCCGCCGCTCACGGAGGTGCTGACATTGGTATGACCGCCCTTTCTGCCGTACTTTATGGAGTTGTCGATGATGTTGATGAACACCTGACGCAGACGATTCTTATCGCCATAGACCACCGCTATGTCATCGCTGTCGGCAAGTGTCAGGGTTATCCCCTCGGACTTTGCACGCTCCTCGTACATCAGCACCGCGTCCGCGAGCTCTGCTATAACGTCAAGATTGCTCTGATGCAGCGAGAAATGACCGTTCTGTATGCGCGAAAAGTCGAGAAGCTCCTCCACCATTCCTGAAAGGCGGTCGGTCTCATTGTTGATTATGCGCATACCCTTGCGGCGGGTATCGGCGTCGTCTATCTCTTCGAGCGTTTCACTCCAGCCCTTGATAGCTGTCAGCGGCGTGCGGAGCTCGTGAGATACCGAGCTTATGAACTCATTCTTGATGTTCTCGGAGTGTTCGAGCTCGTCCGCCATGGAGTTGAAAATGCTGCACAGCTCACCTATCTCGTCGGAGCTTTCGTTGTCTATGCGCACCGAAAAATCTCCCGACGCGAGCTTTCGCGCGGTGGCTCCGACACGCCGTATGGGAAGCACTATGCTTCGTATGAAGTAGATACCGAGCACGAATAAAAGCAGCAGTATCCCCGCGCTCAGCGCAAGCACTCCGAGAGTTATGGAGTAAATGCGCGCGTCTATCTTCGTCAGTGACGTTACAATGCGGGTCGCACCGCCCGACAGCGGGTTCATGACAGTATATGCCATTATGCGCTCGCCGCTGCCGAAGCTCCCGACATAGTAGCCGTTGTGGCTTTCGGACGCCGCCGCGTCGTAATAGTCGGGCATATCATAGCTTTCCGCGGGCTTGAATCCGCTGCTGGAAAGATACACCTTGCCGTCGCGGTTTATCGCCATAAGCTCGGCGTAGTTCTTCTTTTCAAACTGCTCTATCGAGTTTATCACTTCGTCGGAGTAGTCTGAGCCCGATTCTGCGTAAAGCCTGTCCACCACGCCCGCAGCGATGTTTGCCTGGGTCTCGATGTACTGACGCACCGCCCCGTAAAAGTAGGAGCGGATAAGGAAAAACCCCGTGATATCGAGTATGATCAGCAGCACCGCCACAACTCCGAAGCTTCCGAGGAACCAGCGGGCAGCTATACTTCTCCCGCGGAGCTTCATGCCCCGCGCCCGAGTGCGAACGCCTTCTTATTGATGTCTATCGCCTTTTTCGGCACGCACGCGTCAAGTGCTGCCTGCCATGCCTCCTCGGGGAAGCCCGCGGTCTTTGAGATAAGCCCCATGAGCACCACGTTCACCGCGCGGGAGCTTCCTGCCTGCTCGGCAAGGGAAAGCGCGTCTATGGCAGTGATGTCAACGCCCTTTGCGCGTATCTTCTCCGTGAGGTTCTCGGGGTACTCCTGAACGCCCATGATGACGGGCATCGGGTTCACCTGCTGAGAGTTGGTGATTATCTTGCCGCCCTTTTTGAGATACGGCAGCCAGCGCGCCGCTTCAAGCTCCTCAAAGGAGATTATCACGTCAGCCTCGCCCTTTTCAATGACAGGAGAGTATATCTTGTCGCCGTACTTTATATATGTCACCACGGAGCCGCCGCGCTGGGACATTCCGTGCACCTCGCTCACCTTGACGTCATATCCCGCGGAAAGCAGTACATTTCCGAGTATGCGGCTTGCGAGAAGAGTTCCCTGTCCGCCGACGCCAACCAGCATTATTGCCTTAGTTTCAGCCATTTCTGTTACCTCCCTTATTCCTCGATAGCGTCGAATCTGCACATCTGTGTGCAAAGTCCGCAGCCTACGCAGAGAGTGTTGTCTATCTGTGCCTTGCCGTCCGTTATGGATATAGCCGGGCAGCCTATCTTCATGCACGCCTTGCAGCTCCTGCACTTGCCGCGGTCAACTCTGAACGGCGGCTTGTGCTTCACGGTCTTTAACAGAGCGCACGGTCTGCGGCATATCACCACAGCAGGCTCCTGCGCCGCAAGTGCAGCTTTTATCGCGGTCTCCGTTGCCGCAAGGTCGCCCGGGTCAACTACGGTAACATTGTCGATACCCACCGACCTGCAGAGAGCTTCAAGGTCAACTGCCGACGCGGGGTCGCCGTATATGTTCTTGCCGTTTGCGGGGTTGTTCTGGTGTCCCGTCATGCCCGTGATGCTGTTGTCGAGTATCAGCACCGTGGAGTTCGTGCGGTTGTAGGCTATGTTTATAAGCCCCGTGATGCCCGAGTGGATAAAGGTGGAGTCGCCGATGACTGCTACCGCCTTGCCCTCGTATTCTCCGCGCATGGCTTTGTTGAAGCCGTGGAGCCCGCTCACGGAAGCTCCCATACAGACTGTGGTGTCCATAGCGTCAAGAGGTGCCGCCGAGCCGAGAGTGTAGCAGCCGATGTCGCCGCTCACGAATACTCCGAGTTTCTTTAAGGTGTAGAATACTCCTCTGTGAGGACAGCCCGCGCACATTACAGGGGGACGTACCGGAATAACATCGTCAAGCTGCACGAAATCCGGCTTTTCACCAAGTATCTTCTCGCGGATATAAGTCTGTGAATATTCTCCGATGAATGTGAACAGCTCCTTGCCTATGGGGTCGAGCCCTATCTTGCGGCAGTGTGTCTCGATAACGTCGTCAAGCTCCTCCACCACGTAGAGTTTCTTCACCTTCTCCGCGAAATCCTTTATCAGCTTCACGGGGAGCGGGTTCACCATGCCGAGCTTCAAGTAGCTCGCCTTTTCGCCCAGAGCTTCGCGGGCATACTGGTACGCCGCGCCGTTGGCTATTATACCTATCTCCTCCGAGTACATCTCCACGCGGTTGAGCGGCGAGGTCTCGGCATATTCTCGCAGCTTCTTGGTGCGCTCCTCCACTATAACGTGCTTAGGTTTCGCGTTTGCGGGCGTCATAATGTTCTTGTGCGGGTCGCGCTTGTAGTCATAGCGCACCGTCTTGCGCTCCTCAAGCTCGACTACGCTCTGGGAGTGCGCTACTCTCGTGGAAAGGCGCAGGATAACGGGTGTGTCGAACTGCTCCGATATCTCGTACGCTGTTTTTGTGAACTCCTTACATTCGGCGGAGTCCGAAGGTTCAAGCATAGGCACCTTCGAGCCGATAGCGTGATTGCGGGAGTCCTGCTCATTCTGTGACGAGTGCATTCCCTGGTCGTCCGCCACGGCAAGCACAAATCCGCCGTTCACGCCCGTGTAGGACGCGGTGTAGAGCGGGTCCGCCGCCACGTTGAGCCCCACGTGCTTCATCGCGCAGAACGAGCGGCGTCCCGCGAACGACGCGCCTATCGCGGCTTCGCAGGCTACCTTCTCATTGGGAGCCCATTCACTGTACATTTCGTTTTTGTCATAGGTGGAAGCAAATTCCGTTATCTCGGTGCTGGGGGTACCCGGATAGCTTGAAACGAACTCAACGCCCGCTTCGTATAATCCGCGTGCCACAGCCTGATTTCCGAGCATAAGACCTGCCATATCTACCATTCCTTTCTTATTGACGTATTTCATATAATTATACCACACTCACACGCTTTTTGCAATAGTCAAAAACAGGTTTTCCGCAAAACAAAAAATCCCTGTCCCTCCGAAAGCAGCGAAAAGACAGGAATGTATTCTGTTTATCACCTTTAATGCGCGGGCGGCCTCCGGACGATATGCGGTCCTCCCACGCCCTGCGGCGGTCCGAACTTCTTCATCAGCATCTTCATATAAAGCGGCTGAACAATGAATATTATCACCAGACCCGACGGATAGCACCACAGCAGCGATACAAGTATCGCCATGCCCATCGGCGGCTTCGCGGCGTTCAGCCCCGCAAGCTTTCCGTTCAGCTCGTTGTACTGCCCAGTGAGCTCGCCTATGCGGGCGCGGAGCTCTCCCGCCTTCGCAGGATCCGTCTCCCCCGCCGTTTCAAGCTCTTCATTCGCCGCCGCCATGTTCGTATTCACTTCGCTCAGCATACTCTCTGTGCGCGTTATCTCTCCGTTTATGCCTGCCGTGGCTGCCGATACCATTATCACCGACATCACAATGCTCAGGAGCGGAGTGTATATCGTGTTGGATATAAGCGCGGATACAAGATTGGCTTTCACTGTCCCCGGGCGAAGCTTGAGCTTCCTGCACGCCGCTGCTTCAAGCTTCGGCATGGGAACTATCAGACCTATAACAAGGCTTATAACAAGGCTTACAGCAAAGCTTATCAGCCATGAGCCCACCGTGAAATGCCCGGATGTGAGCGTGCCTATCAGCGACATACAAAAACTAAGCGTCAGAGCCATGAGCAGGCTCATAAATATACCGATTTTTTTCATATCAAGGCTCCCCCTCTATCCGTTCATTTCAATTTAATTATAACATCACGCCGTATGTTTGTCAACAAAAACCTCTTTTTATCAAAAAATATCAGATTTTTTTCAAAAAGGTGTTGACAAATCCTTTCTTTTGTGATAGAATAATTCATACAGCAATTATGGCGGCATAGCTCAGCTGGTTAGAGCACTTGGTTCATACCCAGGGTGTCGGTGGTTCGAGTCCACTTGCCGCTACCATTCGGCCCGTTGGTCAAGAGGTTAAGACATCGCCCTTTCACGGCGGAATCATGGGTTCAATTCCCGTACGGGTCACCAGCAAAGGTCTCGCGAGTGCGCTTGTAGAGTGCGCTCGCGGTTTTTCTTTTTATTTCATTTTGCCGTATGGGTCTTATATGGGTCTTATTGTAACGTCGAGTATTCTGTGGTTATTTGTGGTATTATGCGGACTGCTTGTTGTGGTTGCTGTCATCAGAGGTCTTGTTGTCGTTCTTGGGCGGCTCGTTCTTGTTGAAGTTGAGGGCATTAACAACAGCGTCACACGCCTTTGCCTGAAACTCCTTGAACATATGGCTGTAAATCGAGAGTGTTGTCACCTGATTGTTGTGACCTAAACTACCCGAAACGGTTGCCACATCAATGCCTGCACCGATTAAAAAACTTGCGTATAAATGGCGGAATTGATGAATTCCGTGGAACGGGAAGTCGTGATCCTCACAAAACTCCTTTAACCAGCCGTACGGGGTCTGTGGATTCATCGGGCGACCGTCCCACTTGACGAACAGTCTGTCGCTGTCGTGCCACTTATCGCCTACATTCTCGCTCTCGGTCTGCTGCGCCTTGCGGAAACCGGAAAGCATATCGAGCATATCCTGCGGAACCTTAACAAAACGGTTAGAGCCCTTTGTCTTGGTATCGTCCGTGTAGATACCCCTTGCCTTTGTATAGTTAGAGGTGCGCTGAATGTGGATAATGCCCGTGTCGAAGTTGATGTCGTGCCACTCCAATCCGAGCATTTCGCCGCGACGCATACCCGTGTAGGTAACGAGAGTAAAGAACACACGATATTTAAGCGGTGCCTCCTGCATAATCTTGAAGAAGCGCTCCGTTTCATCGACGGAATAGATAACGCGCTCCTTTACGCTGCCCTTGGGGATAGTGACTTTCTTGCAGGGATTTGAGCCGAGCATATCCATTTTGATAGCGTAGTCAAGCACCTTTGAAATGAACGAGAGATAGTGCGTCATAGTCTTTTTGGACAGCCCCTTGCCTGTGGTCTGATTAGTCCCCTCGGCGGTAAGACTGTTGATAAACTTCTGAATTATTCTCGCGTTCAGCTTGTCGAGCCGGATATGTCCGATAGCGTCATACACCCTACCTGTAAGCTGGCGCTCACGGGCGAGCGTAGTACTGCGGAGATTGAGGTTTGCGTAATCCTCAAACCACTGCTCTGCGAAGTCCTTGAACTTGACCGGAGAAGTGACAAACCCTTTCTTGCAAGCCTCGTCGAACAGAACGCACTGACGGTTAAGTTCTTTCTCGATCTGCTTATGTGTCATATTCGGGTCGGGAGTCCAAGTCATTCTCTGAAATACCTGCTTGCCCTCGGAGTTGTAGCCGCAGGACGACTTAATTCTGTAAGAGTTTCCTCTTTTTTCATATGATGCCATACTGAATTTCCTTTCTGCCTATTGGCGGTAAATTCAGCTGCACATATTCCACTTAACATTGTACTATTAAAAATATATTTTGTCAAGTGGAATCGCACAGCTTTTTTCGTATTATTCAAGTTCGCCGTTCTTCTTCCTCTGAACGGTCTTATCCTTCTCCGTGACATTCCTGCCGAGTATCGCCGCGAGATTTTTCTCCGCTGTGCGCAGTTCCGACAGCTCGTCCTTTGACTGGTAGTAGCTCCCATACAGCTTATTTTTCTCGGCTTTAAGAGCCTTTTCTTCGGCGCGTAGGTCTTTTATCAGCGGGAGCTTTCCGTTCGGAAACCGTTCGTGGATATATCTCTTTGCTGCATCGTGAATGATAAGGTCGCCCTCGTTCTCCCGCCGGAATTTATCCTTGAACACCGCCGTTTTCAGTTTGTCCGCGATAGGCTTGGTCTTACGGTAGTTGTCGATGTTCTGAATGTCCTCAGAGATAACTTTCAATCGTGCCTCTATCTCCTTGATACGGCTCCGACTGTCATCACGGGATTTGCTGACAGCGCTGATCTTCGCGTCAAGTTCTTCCTGCGTGTTCAAACCGTGTTCCATAAGAAAGTTGTAGGTGGCTGCGGCTTTTTTCAGATTTTGCGTGACCGCCCAATGTTCCAATCCCGCCTTATTGCCTTGAATATCATTGAAAGCGTTCTCAATATCAATGATAAGCGACAAGCCCTTGTTCTGCGTAAGATCAATGCGGCGAGCGCCGGAAATTCTGTTGCGTATCTGCTCCTCGGTGTAGTCGCTGCCGAGAGATTTGGAACGAATGAAACGCTCCTCGCCCTCCGCACGGAAGGAGATATATTTCCCCTCCTTGACTTCGTAGTGAGCCTTACGCATAAGTTCGAGAAATTCTTCCCACGAACGAGCCTGCAAAATATACCTGTCAATGTTCTCGCGGAGGAATTGTTTCCAGCTCTGACCCTCGCGGCGCTGCACATATTCGTGATACGACAAGCCGTGCTCCATTGGGTGTTCGATGACAGACAATCCGTTCTCGCGGCACAGCTTGTCGCTGATGTCCCGTATCTGATAAACCGTCTTTCTCTGATCGTAGAATTTCTTTCCGTCAACAAAACTGACGGAATTTGAAATGATGTGATTATGGATATGCCCACGATCAATGTGAGTGGCGCACACATACTGAAATCTGCCGCCGAAAAGTTTGTCGGCAAGCTCCATTCCGATACGATGCGCGGTGTCGTAGTCGATCTCGCCGGGAGCGAACGACTGTATCAGATGAAAGCCGAGTTTGCCGCCTGCCTTGTGGAAATTTCTTCTCGTTAATTCGTATTGCTCCGCCGCGACTTCCGGCGTACAATGAAACCCGTCAACGAGGAATCCGTCGTCCGTTTTCATCGGGTTCATAATGTAGTCGAGCGCGGCGTTCATCGTCGTGTTTATAGCGTGTATTTTAGTTACTGCCAAAGCTATCACCGTCCTTATTCCTTTAATTTCAGAAGCACTCCAAAGGCTTTTTTCAGCAGCTCCATAAGCTCGTCCTGCTTTGCTCTTATCTGCCGCAAATCCTCGGCATAAGCGGTGTCGGTACTGTTTATCCTCTTTGCGATCTGATTGATGTTCCGAGAAATTCCGGCGACATCTTCCGTGACCTGATCCACCGAGGTGAGGTCAAGTTTATACAGTGGAGAGCCGAGTGCAACCCTCCGCAGGTACTGCTCCATACTTTTGTAATTCATCATCTCCTTGCGCTGTCTGATAACATCTAATTCGTGTTCCGTTACACGAAACTTGATCTGTTTTTCTCTCGTTCTTTTTTCTTCTGACATAAAAATTTTCCTTTCAATATTTTTCGAGGGCGTAGCCCGACAGCGGGGGTCTGGGGTCTCACCAGCAAGCCGAATTTTGGGAAACCATTTTCCGATTTTTCGGAAATTGGGTACCAAAATTCAGTGCTTGCTATCTTCCAAAACCCTACTTTTCCAAAAATCCACAATTCCGCATTAATAGACTTTTTCAAGCGTTATCTCCGTCAATAATTGCTCTCGGAATACACAGAAATTTAGCGTTGATACTGCCTATTCTTTTCTGTAAAGTGTTCTTACCCTTGCTGCTGACGGAGATATTTTCGGCGGCAAGCTGTTTCAGCAAGCGCTGACTTGTAAGCGGGAAAAATTCATTTCGTGCAGCGCAGGCTTTATTGACTTCGGCGTATATCTTATTCGGGAGAAAATAATAGAATTGCTCGTCGAAGTAACCGACTTTCTCACCACGCGGAAACTCCACCGGCTGCAAAATATTCTCGGCGTAGATCTTCTCACCGATGAATAATTCGTGAACGGTGTCCGTAAAAATTTTCGTTGGAACATCTTCCTCGCTCTTTTCAATCTGAGCGCGGGCAAGGTCGGTAAGTATATTCCACGACATAGCCTTAAATCCTGCGCACTCCTGCTCCGTGAACGAATGGGTTTCAACCATAAAATCCGCGAAAAAAGTGCTGCCGATCATCAGCCACGCGACAATATCTCCGGTGCGTCCGAGACCGGAAAGATGCTCGTCAATTATTTTTCTGCGGTACTCGTTGAACATCTCTTTGAGTTTAGAGGGCAAGCTGTCTGTCATTCCCGTCAGCCATTCAATGTACAGTTTCATAAATGCTGCGTAGTAACCGTCGGCGGCAAATTGCTGTGTGTCGGTGAGATAATCAGACACCGGAACAGAATTTGCTTGCAGTTCGATGTAGAAATTTCTCGCTGTCCCCGACTGACCGATAGCAGCGACATCTTCACCCGTGACAATGACATTTCCTTTCGGCGGCATACTCCCGCGCAGCTCCACATCGCTGGCCATTCTGTCGCGTCCGCTGCGGTTGCCGTACATACGGGAGAGCGCCTGCATTTTCTGCTCCATTGAACGGCGCTCCTTGAATGATGAACACGGGTGAAAATCGTCAATGACCGTGAGCGTATCTTTCAGAATAAATCCTTTGCGTTCAAGCGCGTTCACGGTATCGCGGAAGCTCGCCGGAAGTGTCGAAGCTGTAAAGTTTCCGAAGAACGAAAGAGCAAGTGCGGCGACAGTTGATTTCCTCGACTGCGTCCGTCCGAGCAGGTACAGAATGAACGACGGCTCGTGTCCGGACTGTTTCAGAAATTCATTCAGCGGAGAAAGAAATGATACTGCAAGCAGCGGAATCATTATGCTCTCGTCTGCTACTCGGAACAACTGCAAAACAGCGTTCGACAGGCTTATGGTATTGTACTTTTTATCCGGTAATCCATAACCGGACAGACCATTTTCAAGCTGCACCTTTACGCTCTCCGCACCGACTGCACCGTTGCCGTGAAGATAGCACCATTCGCCTTTGATCTTTCGCCAGCCGGTGTGCGAATAGACTGTCGTGCGCTTTGCGAAACGCTGTCCGATAGCGGTCATAACGCTGCGGAGAACATCTTTGTTAGCGTTGGACGGAGAGAATATATTTGCACTGAACCCCCAATTATCAGCAACCCAATTCATACTCCCTGCGTCCGTTGCTTTAATCCTTGCGACGGGGAGAATGCGAACATTCCCGCCTTTCCATTTAAGACCTTTAATAAGGTAGCTGCGTGTCTGATCTATGCCGTTGTCGTAGAGAATATCCTCCACAGGAACGGGAAGAAAATCCGAGACCGGACGATAGCTTTTCTTTGTCTGATAGCAGAGCTTGTCCTTGTCCCATTTCACAAACGGAATATGAGCTATGTACTGCTCAACATTCTCGTCGTCCTCAATTTTTCCGAACTCGTCCTCGATACTGATGTCATCATCGTCAATGACTTCAACTCTCGGCGTGTATGTCTGAATTTCATTCATAAAAAGTTACCTCCCTTATGGATTTTTTCGGGGAACACGGGGAACATTCGCTTGTAAAGCGCATTTGCGGAATCATAACGGGAAACATTTCGGGAAACAGAGGGGAAACATTGTTCCCCGTGTTGTCCCGTACTCTGAATTTCGGGGAACAAGCAAACAACGGAGCCGCGCCGTTTGTTCCCCCTGTTCCCCGTGTTCCCCCTTTTTTACCATAGGGGGAAACAATTTTAATATTTCTGACTTCATTCATCTTTTTTACCTCCGTTAAGTCTTTCGGAATTGTTATTTTTAATTGCAAGGTCGCTGGCATTCTTCCGGCGCTCGTCCGAATATGGAGACGTGAGCCGGACAGAAAACCTACCCTTTGCAATCTCGAACTGCGCACCGCCGAACTCGTCCTCCTGTATCAACCGCGCCTCGTCGGGATAGCTGCCGCAATACTTCTTCAACCGCCGTTTCAGCGCGGAATTGTGAGTGAAGATGTCAACGACATTGGTGCTTTCATTGAAATAAATATTGGTGTACTTCTCTTTCTTCTTCAAACCCGTTTTCATAGAAAAACCTCCTTTTTCTGAATTTTATAGCATTTCAAGAGCTGCATATAATCCGACAAATTTTAATTGGAACTGTTCACATTGAACATCTGACCGTCCGGATAATCTCCGTGGAATTTTTTGCGATTATTGCAGGTCTTGACGGTAATTTACTACGCAAGCGAGGGACGGATAAAACCGTACTTGACAAGGCTTGCGTAGTACCGCCGGAATTGTTCGATATTCTCCGTGAAGAATACCGCGCGTTCGTCCTCGGTGCTGTCAAACCAAGCGTCCCAAAGATACTCTGCGTAATCGAGATTTTGCAGGCTCTCGGTGAACTGCGGGGACAGCTCAGTGTCGAATGAGAACGGTGCGTAATGCTCGCGGAAGTGCCGAAGCATTACAACATAGTCCGTGAGAATATCGAGGGCAAACTGCGACTTCTCGCGGCTCGTCAATTCCCGTTTCCGCTGGACTACCGGCGGGGACTTGTTCGCGGTAATGCCGAAATCCCCGCACAGCTTGTCCGCTGCGTCCGACTTCGACAGTCCGAACATCTGCGCCGTGAGATCGGTCACATCACCGTGAGCGCCGCAGGCGTAACAATGGAAGTGGTCATCGTACAGCCGCATTGACGGGTGACTGTCCCCGTGGAATACGCACCGTGCGGAGCCGAAACTGTTCACTTCCAAGCCGTACATTTCAGCAGCCTGCCGGAGACCGACAAGCTGCCTGATCTGTGCAAAATCTGTCAAGCTGCACCGCCGTTCTCAACCGGAATACTGTCGGTAATGCTGTTCGCCCCAAAGACTGCGGCGTAGAGGTCGTCCTCGGCAATGAGGAACTTCCTGCCTGCCTTGAAAGCCCGAAGCTCTCCCGTCCGGCACATCGTTCTGATACGGAACTCGTTGATTCCGTCAATAAGCTGTGCAGCCTCTTTGATTGTGTACATTTTCCTTTTGTTCATTTTGAACCTCCTTGAAATAGCTCGATTGTTGTTTTTCGTAAGTAAGTGGAGCTGATCAGACTCCGTATCGAAAGCGCTCTCGCTTACTTGTGGGAATAAAAATACCCTGCTGTTTCAAAGAACGCAGGGTGCTGGGAATATTCTGTTGTGTTTGGGTATCAAAAAAGGCTCATATAGTACGGGGTTTTAATCCCCGACCATTGAGCCGTATTATGATATTCTATTGTAATGATACGCCTTGTGCGCTGCGTTTAATGTTACAAGTGACATCACACCTTTCATAATTTATCTTGTTTTTCTTTACGACATAAGCGATTAGCAGCGAGTAAGTCACCGACCCGACAATTGAATATTTTCGTAATTTATCGTGAAGAAAAACATTGATTTGCTCTTTGCTACCGAATCGACTAAACAAAAAGCTGTAAACCCGCATTATACCGTTGGATTGCAGCCTTTTTTTGTTTAGTTCAATCGGTAGGCGGTTCGACTAAACATAAAAATCAGTATTATTTTTGTTAATTTTCACAATAAGCGCTTGCAATTTGGTAGGAAATATGGTATAATTTGTAGTAAATCGACGAATTTTTGTTTAGTCGAATCGCACTACCGACTAACTCTCATTACCTACCAAATTTGAAAGCCTCAAAAAATCCTTAACCTATTAAATTTTTAACGTTTTCAAATTTGGCAGGGTATATAAAACCCTTTAAGCGCCGAAGTCCCACAGGGAGACTCCGGCATCTTTTTATAGTCCAAATTCATACAGCAACAGCGTTCCAACTATCACAGAACTGCTCATAGTCGATATTCAGCGTGATGTTGATCTCATAACCCTTGCCGACCTCGATACGACTGATAAGCTCTGAAATGACAGCTCTTTTCTCTAACACGGACATTTCATCAAAGGTATTCGCCCACGAAACAAACCTGTTATACATAGGGATTACTGCTTCTGCTGCCTGCTTGCCCTGTTCAACGACCTGATTGGCTTCTTCGAGCTTCTTTTCAGCCTCGACCATTCTTTCCTTTAAGGTTCTGAGGGCAGTTGCAAGGTCATCTGCCGTGTAGATACTATCTCCGGTCAAGCTGCTCGCAATCTCAAGCTGTAATTTCTCCTGCTGTCTGGTGAGCTTTTCAAGCTGTAATGCCTGTTTTTTCTGCACAGCTCTTGCTTCGCTCAACTGCGTTTTCAGCTTTGTTTCGACAGCCGTTGTTTCGGGAACATCTGTAATACGGGAAAATACATCTTTTACTACCGCAAGCACCACCTCATCGACCCTATCGGCTTTATAGGAGGCGCTTCCGCTGCATTCGCCACGTTTCCAAGTCCTACTGGCGCACTGATAACGTCTGATACGATACGGAGTGATTCCCCCGTCTTTTCTTTCGTAGTTCTTATCAAACGAAGTATAGACGAGCCGTCTGCCGCAGTGGGCGCAGAAGATATTACCTGATAAAAGGCTCTCGCCCTGCGTTCGGATACTTATCGTCCGGCGGTCTGCATAATTACGCTCGCGCTGATGTACAATTTCCTGAGCACGGTTCCACAATTCTTCACTGATTATGCTGAGTTCTTCAAGTTTAGGCGAACTAACGCCGCCAGCCTCGATATATCCGCAGTAAATCTTTCTTGTGAGAATGCCCTTAATGTACGTTACATACAGCGGCTTGCCGTTATGCGTCCTCACGCCCTCATCATTGAGCAGTTGTGCTATGACGTGTGTTCCCATATTCTTAAACACCGTCATATCAAATATCCGTCTTACATACAGCGCTTCTTCCTCATTTATAACGAGGTCGCGGACTTCAAAGCCTTTCTTGTTGAGCCTGCCGCGCTTTACGAGCTTATACCCGAAAGGAACTACTCCTTTTGCGAAAATCCCTTCCTCAACAAGCTGGCGCATTCTCGTCCTTATACGTTCCGAAGTCTTTGCGCTTTCTCCGGCAGCCTGCCAGAACCGTATGTAATTCATCAGCTTATCAACGTGATTGTCAAAACGCTGTTCGCCCTCCTGAACGCTCCAAACCTCGATACCCTGCTCAACGAACCATTCGACCACAAACGGTGTTTCATCATCTATACGCCCGATACGGTCAAACATAAAGACGAGAAGAATGTCGAACTCCTTATTGATAGCGTTCTGTTTGAGCTGCTGAATAGCATCTCTCTTGTCGGCGTGAACCTTTGAGCCCGACACACCCTTTTCAGTATATTCCTCGGTTATCACCCAGCCCTGCCTCTCGGCAAACTCGTGACACGCGATCCTCTGCATAGGTATGTCGTCTTTGGTAACATCGACCTGTCCTAATGTTGAAACTCTGTATAAACAATTGACTCTTTTCATAGCACTAACTCACTTTCCGTTCGTAAGCGCTTCACTCACCGCCAATTGTTTATACTT